>JAGTRH010000142.1 GCA_018396795.1 Candidatus Bathyarchaeota archaeon | reverse complement strand
GAACGAGTTCTAATAAAAAATGGTTATGATGCCGTTGCCAAGGCATACATACTCTATAGGCATAAGCGGACAGAACTTAGGGAACAAAAGAGACTTCTAGGCGTCACAGATGACTTAAAGCTATCACTTAACGCAATAAGCGTCCTAGAAAGAAGATACCTCCTAAAAGATGAAACTGGAAGAGTTATCGAGACACCTTCACAGATGTTTCGTAGAGTCTCTAAAGCAATAGCGGCGGTTGACATCGCATACGATAAAAATGCTAAGATAAGCGCCGTTGAAGAGGAATTCTATAGAGTTATGGCTAATCTAGATTTCATCCCGAATTCGCCTACGCTTATGAATGCTGGGACGGATATTGGGCAGCTTTCGGCATGCTTTGTGCTTCCTGTGGGTGATTCGATTGAAGAGATATTTGATGCGTTAAAGTATATGGCGCTTATACACAAGTCTGGTGGCGGAACAGGTTTCTCTTTTTCAAGGCTTAGGCCACGCGGTGATGTTGTTAGATCAACAATGGGTGTTGCTAGCGGTCCGGTCTCTTTTATGAAGATCTTTGATGCCGCTACCGAAGTGATTAAGCAGGGTGGTAGGCGTAGGGGCGCAAATATGGGTATTCTCCGCGTGGATCACCCTGACATAATCGAGTTCATTACGGCTAAAGAGAAGGAGGGTGTGTTAACAAACTTTAATATTTCCGTAGGTGTCACTGATGAGTTCATGGAGGCTGTTGAAAATGACCAATATTACAGTTTAGTTAACCCCAGGAATGGCGCTGTTGTTAGGCGCTTAAAAGCTAGGGCGGTATTTGATTTAATAGCTACTGCGGCGTGGAAAACCGGCGATCCAGGCCTAATATTTCTTGATGAGATTAATCGGAGGAATCCAACGCCGCATATTGGCGTGATTGAGAGCACGAATCCTTGTGGTGAGGTCCCTTTGCTTCCGTATGAGAGCTGTAATCTAGGTTCTATAAACTTATCTAAGATGGTTCATGATGGTGAAATCGATTGGGATAAGCTTAGACGAACAGTTAGGATAGCTGTTCACTTTCTAGACAACGTTATAGACGCTAATAGATACCCGATACCACAAATTGAGCGCGCGACTAAAGCGAATAGAAAAATAGGTTTAGGCGTTATGGGATTCGCCGAGATGCTTATAAAGCTAGGCATACCATACGATTCTGAGGAGGCAATATCAACAGCTGAGAAAGTCATGTCGTTCATATCTGAAGAGGCCAGAAAGAAGTCCGCTGAGTTAGGTGAAGAGAGAGGTTCATTTCCAAACTTTCCCGGTAGCATCTGGGAAAAAGCGGGCTATAAAGCCATGCGAAATGCAACAGTAACCTCAATAGCTCCGACTGGAACAATAAGTATAATCGCCGGTACATCCAGCGGAATAGAGCCGCTATTTGCAGTTGCCTTTGTCAGAAACGTTATGGGAACACAGTTATTTGAGGTTAACCCAGTTTTCGAACAGATAGCCAAAGAAAGAGGCTTTTATAGCGTTGATCTCATCTCAAAAATTACTAGGATAGGCTCAGTTCAAGGCATAAACGAGATCCCACCAGAAGTTAGGAGAATATTTGTGACGGCGCTTGAGATAGCGCCAGAGTGGCATGTACGAATGCAATCTGCATTTCAAAAATACACGGATAACGCAGTTTCTAAAACGGTTAATTTACCCCATGAAGCTACAATAGATGACGTTCGAAGAATATTCATAATGGCTTGGAAGCTTAAATGCAAAGGCATAACAATATATCGATACGGGAGCAAAGCTGAACAAGTCTTAGTAGTCGGCGGAGTTCAAACACCCAGCACGACTGTAACACCCCCACCATACATCCAGGCACCAGCTGAGTTTGCTGGCGAATGCCCAACAGGCGTATGTCCATATTAAAAGAACGCGATGTAAAGGATTATTAGTTTCACCTGATTTTGAAAAGTAGGGCATATTTAAAACCTATTCACGCAGAGGCCGATAAAGATTTTCCACCTATGCTTCGTCCAAAAATAATTAGTACAATCGAACTCAAAGGAACATAAGTGAATTTTATCCCGAAAATATTCGCGATGATAATATTAATGCCTTAAATAATACTTTTTTGTTTGAATTTCAAGAGGTGATTTAATTTGAAATTTAAAATTGAGAAGGATAAGGACGCCCTAATAGTAGTTGACATCCAAGTTGACTTCTGTCCGGGGGGAGCCTTGCCGGTCCCTGATGGCGACAAAGTGGTTCCGATATTAAACGAATATATTAGAAAATTTGATGCTGCTGGTGCCCTAATAATTGCCACAAGAGACTGGCACCCACCAAATCACGCTTCATTTAAAGATTATGGTGGACCTTGGCCGCCACATTGCATCCAGGGAACTCAAGGTGCAAAATTCCATTCTGGTTTACATCTTCCTAAAAGGGCAATAATTATATCCAAGGCTACTGACCCATTTAAAGAGGCCTATTCAGGCTTTGAGGGAACGGGCCTACGTGAAGACTTAAGAGAGGCTGGTGTTAGAAGGGTTTTTGTCGGTGGCCTCGCAACCGAATACTGCGTAAAGAACACCGTTTTAGACGCGCTAAAATATGGTTTTGAAGTTTTTCTCTTGGAGGATGCTGTGAAGGGTATAGATGTAACTCCCGGAGATGTCGATAAAGCTATAAAGGAGATGCTCAATAAAGGAGCAAAAAAGATAACGTTATCTGATATTGAGTAGTCAAGATATTAGTACTGCAAAGAATGGGAAAATAAATATTTTCGAGTTGTGTATCTCTTGTTCACATTAGTCCATCTAGTTACTTAGACGGGGTAACGATCTCAGCCTCTGCAAATCTACGACCGATTCTAGTTATCTTTACTCTTATGTGGTCTCCTGGTTTCGCATTCGGTATGAATGTAACTAATCCCTGTATTCTTGCTACTCCATCTCCCTTCCGGCTAACTTCCCTGACATCAACGTCGTATTCTTTTCCTAGTTCAACTGGTTTTGGCGGAAATTGTCTTCCACGTCCTCTGTTAAAGCGTCTTCCTCCCCTCTCATTTCTTCTCTCACCCTGCATATTTTTCACCTCACATACGGTTAATTTTTTCCGCGCCTTACAGGACGGTTAGCTTCCCAAACCTACCAACATTTAGCTGCCGTTCCCCTCTAAAGGATCTTACGTAGCCATTTTCGATCTTTATCGTATCATTAATGTTCACTCGGTCGATCTGCTCATTCCATAAAGAGAGCTTTATCGTACCAGTCTCATCACCTATAATTGCGTCAGCAACCTTAAATACTTGACCACTAAACCTTGAAATAACCTCACGAGGCTCTGAAATTTCTAGAACCTTTGCTACGAGATCAACCTTACGCATCCCATCCCTCAGTTCCTTAATCTTCATTCTAAATCTATCCCTCCTGTTGCGTCTTTTTCCGCGATCCCAGGAGCAGAAACGCTGAACCTTAATACTTTAGTAGAAGAGTGTGTAGGAAAAACCGCTTTTGGCGCCTCTGAATCGTCTAAAAATAGCCTTTCTGCTCTCGCTAGCTTAAATGATCCCCTTAGTATTCTTATCTCGGTCAGCATCTATTTTTTCGTCCTGTATCGCGGAACTAACACCAAAGCAGAGAAGTCGAGAAGTATTGTCTTCCCGGCTTAACCGCTCTGATGTTAGTGGTTAAAATAAAGAGTTAACGTCAAATATAAGTTTTTGCATTTCCAGTATTCTGTGTGATGCTCTCAAAGACCCTCTTTAAATCTCCTGTAAGTTGCGTAATCTATATATTTAATAAATTTATTTTCAGCTTGATGTTTAACAGTGAATTTTTGGCGATCCCTCTTGTCTTTAATTTGACTTGTAGTCACAAATACATACGCGTCACTTCCCGCTCCTGAACCATAGCTAACAATCATTATTCTCTTATGGGGCTCGGCTTGATCTAATATAGCCGCTAAGCCTATTGGCGAGGAACCGGAATATGTGTTACCAAACTTCGAAACTTGTAGACCTAGTGTATATTGTTCGGGTTTAAAGCCTAGTGTTGCCGCAGCCCTAGCGGGAAATGCCGGATTAGGCTGGTGGCAAACAAAGTAGTCTATATCGCTGGGTTTGAGATTCATTTTTTCCATTAGTTTTCTGCCAGCTTTTATAATATGCTTGAAGTAGGCTGGTTCACCGGTAAAACGCCCGCCATGCCGTGGATACGGCTCGAGATCCCTTCTCCAGAAGTCAGGTGTATCAGATGTACATGAATACCATCCCTCAACCTCAGCAATAACATCTTT
>JAGTRH010000141.1 GCA_018396795.1 Candidatus Bathyarchaeota archaeon | reverse complement strand
CCAAAAATGGCATAAATATGATTCATACAACAAGCTACAAGGAAACAATAGATTTCCTCTACACATCAGCTAAACAAGAGCAGATTGCTGAGAGAAGGGTGCCAGCGGTTCATCCTGCTAAAAAGGTTGAAACCATAGCCGACGCACAAATATATTTCTTAGCCAGCCTACCGAATATTGGAAGGGAGAAGGCAATAAGCATACTAAAGACATATGGGACCCCACTCAGCGCCCTCGTTAATGTGGACCGCTGGCCTAGGGATGTTTACGGCTTAGGTCCAAAGATAACTGAGAAGGTAAAGGAGGTTTTGCACAGCGTTTATTCCGATGGGACGAATAGAGCGGATGAGAAAGAAAAATAGAGGGGTTAAAGGAAAACACTTTTTGTTGATCATGGCGGATTTTAGCCCTTTACAACAGCTAATGGTATAAGTCTAGCCACGTAGGTCGCTATGCCAACCGCATTGCTGACATCAGCAACCCTATCAACATTCTTGTACGCTGGATCAGCTTCCTCGGCTAAAACGGTCATGCTTGCAGCCCTCACAACTATGCCGCGGCTTTCAAGGCTTCTTTTTATCTCGCTTCCGGCGAAGCGTCTTGTCGCTGCAGCCCGGCTGAGCATTCTACCGGCTCCATGGGCTGTTGAACCGAAGGTTACCTCCATCGCTCTCGGAGTGCCAACTAGAACCCATGAGCTTGTCCCCATTGAACCCGGTATTATAACTGGCTGTCCTAGGCTACGGTAATCCGCCGGTATATCTTCGTGGCCCGGTGGGAAAGCCCTTGTAGCACCTTTCCTATGAACCCAAACTTTCACTGTTTTATTATCTACCTTGTGTTCCTCTATCTTCGCTATATTATGGGCTACATCGTAAAGTAACTGTAAACCAAGTTTATCGGCTGAGGTATTGAAGGCTTGCTCAAAACTCTGCCTAACCCAATGTGTAATCATCTGCCTATTCGCGAACGCGTAGTTCACGGCGCATGCCATAGCCTGATAGTAGTCCTGGGCTTCGCTGCTTGTTCCAGGTGCGCAAGCAAGTTCCCTATCAGGCAGCTCAATACGATACTTATGCACCGCCCTCTCCATCACGCGCAAATAGTCTGAGCAAATCTGGTGGCCGTAGCCTCTTGAGCCGCAGTGGATCATCACTGTGATTTGCCCCTCATGCGTTATGCCGAAATCTTTAGCGATCTTCTTATTGAAAATTCTGTCAACTTTCTGAATTTCTAAGAAATGATTCCCTGAGCCGAGAGTCCCAAGCTCGGGTTGCCCTCTCTTCTTTGCTACGCTTGATACCTTATCCGGGTTTGCTCCGGGCATCCGTCCCTCCTCTTCACAGTGCCTAATATCTTCCGGCCAGCCGTATCCTTTCTCAACTAGATATGGCGCACCCTCCCTTGTTATACGGTCAAGCTCATTAAAGGTTAAACTAAAGTCTCTTCTATGGCTTCCAAGCCCGCTTGGAACATTACGGAAGATCACTGTCGCAACATCGTTGAGCCTTGGCCGAATGTCCTTCTCAGAGAGATTTGTCGTTAAAAGGCGGACGCCGCAGTTGATATCGTAGCCTACACCTCCCGGGCTAACTACGCCCTCTTCGTAGTCTGTTGCTGCAACGCCGCCTATTGGGAAACCGTAGCCTTCGTGTCCGTCTGGCAGGGTTATGGAGTATTTATATATGCCTGGTAGATAAGCGACATTTGCGCATTGCTCTAAAGTTTTATCGGTCTTCATTTTCTCAAGTAAATCATCATCTGCGAATATTATGCCTGGAACCCGCATGCCGGGCTTGTACTTAGGTATCCGCCAAATGTACTTATCCACCCTCTCTAATGGAACACTCATTGCAGATGCACCTTATTATTAAGTACTTAAGGGGAAAACGCTAATATAAACATATAAATTAGATGAAACTCACTTACTCCGCTCATTCTTCAGCAGAAGAATGAGAGATATTAAAAGCATTATGGATGCTATGAATATTCCGAGGATTGCGAAAAATGGCAATTTTGGGTTTAGGCTAAAGAGGTATCCCATCACTGTCGGGGTTGGCAGGTTTATAAGCGAGGACAAAGTCACCGCTATTGACAATATTTTAGCTCTAGCCCTACTATCCACCACATCTATTTGATTTGCCAGAAAAGTTCTTGAAACAGAGAATGCCACGCTTGAGTAAACGCCCAGCATAAGCCCAGAGAGCAGAGCCATGGTTAATGATCTACTAGGTGCGTTTATGAATAGTAACATGGCTAGAGACCCTAAGCTGTAACCAGATATGAGGGTTTTCAGGTATCCGCTTCTTGAGCGAAGCTTGGGAACAAAAATTAAGGCCATCATCAGGGACACTATTGAGGCGGAAAAGGGGAAGATCGAGGCTGCCTCTTCGCTTAGACCCAGTCCGTTTTCGTTAACTAAATATAGCGTTACGTATGCGGAAGATGAGTTATAGAACCCAATCATGATGTTGATTAGGAGCATAGTTAAGATGGCTTGGTCCCTCTTCGCCAATAATAAAGAATCTAGGTATCCTTTAAATCCAGAAAAGGTTTTGTCCTTCATCAGCTTACGTCCAATTTCAGGCTCCCTTAAATAGATCTGTCTGACCACATACATGATTACGAGAGAACAGAATGCTAATGTAAAAAGCATCCTGCAACCCGCATCAGGACCATAGGTCCCAATAATGTATCCGGCTATAGGCGTAGTCAGCGATCCGGTTGTGAATATGGCGGATATGGAGCCGTAAATAAACGATCTGAATTTGGGCTCGGTGTCTTCAACAAGTAGGCATTCCCAAACAGAGTAGACCATGGATGCGCAGCCCTCTATCATGTAGGCTAAGAGCACATGCCATATATTCCGGCTGATAACCCAAATTGCTAGGGATGATAACCAGCATGCGCTATCAAAAAGCATGAAAACCCTCTTTCTACCGAACCGGTCGGCCATGTATCCGCCGAGCAGAGGGAAGATTATGAGAGAGAAGTTGAAGGTGGTTATTAGAAAACCTATCTCTAAAGCTGAAAGTTTAATGGCGGTGCTTAAAAAGATTGGCCTATAGAAGAAAATCCAGTTTACAGGAATGCTCCAGAAGGGCTCTGTCAGTATTAGCACTTTAGCGTTTCTACCGAGCCTTCTACGGGTCTTTACCAACATGGTTTTGCCAGATTCTCCTTTTTAATATTCGTTCGCCGAGGTTTTAGTACAATATGGAAGAAATGAGTTTTAATAAGCATTATGGAAAGATATCTGCTTGCAAGAGGATAATTTAAAGCTGGCTGGATTAATTCACTTCATACTTTCCAGTCGATTTTTATGTCTTCGGGTTTAGTGTACACTTTGATTAGGCTAGTTACTATTATGAGAAGCCAGACCGGGGCCATTACAAAGTAGAAGATGAGAAATTCTATAGGGTTGAAGGGGAAGCGGATCCTTCTGGCGAAAAGATAGAAAATGAGGGAGGAAGCTGCTAGATTCCCAATCACAACGAAGAAGCTTTTAAGCGTAGAAATAGTTGTGGAAGTTAAAGCTGCCGGCGGCAGAAGTAAATTGGTTTTAGTTGATAATAAAATGAGTGAGATGTAAAGCATCTTTGTGGATAAATCATCTGGCATAAATAGGTTCATTAGTAAAAGTGGTAGAGCTGGAAAAATAAAGAGCAGAGATGGGATGGCAACCTCAGGGTGCTCTTTAATAACATGCCTAAGCAATTTAAAATGTTCTTTGAACCAAAAGGCTGCTCCAATCCCCCAGCGTTTCCTCTGGTTAAACCATTCCTTCCATGATGAGGGCACTCTGGTGTAGGCGGTTACTTTATCTATAAATTTAAAGCGTGCATTATGAATGAATGCCCTTGTCGCTATGTCCAGATCTTCGCATATAACACTTCTGAAGCCGCCGAGAGACTCGAAGGTTTCTCTTTTAACTGCAAATGCAGCGCCATTAATGCCTAAGCACCGTCCCATCCTACGTGAAAAATACCAGTTTGTTAAGTTGAAACCAAGGTAATCATAGGATGCAATTCTAGATATGAATGAGTCTTTAATAACCCCCTTCTTAACCTCAACTATTTCAGCATTATCCATTTCTTTGGCTATTGCCTCAAGGAAGCTCTCACCCTTCCCTTTCACATCTAGAAGTACATCAGAATCAAGAAAGAGAAATATGTCGCCAGTTGACTCATTAACAATCTCATTTAAGACGTTTGCCTTACCCTTCCTTTTACCGTTGAATATGAAGTGGACTTCGTCGGAGAATTTTTTGGAAACATCAAGGCTTCTCTGGGTTGGCTC
>JAGTRH010000140.1:1213-4306 GCA_018396795.1 Candidatus Bathyarchaeota archaeon | reverse complement strand
TAATGAAGGCAGCACTAAACAAAACTAGGCAACTTGGCTACAGAAGACTAATTGTGCATACAATGGCATTTCTGGATAGTCTGGCACCAGGAGCAATTCTGTACCTCAAATCTGGAGGAAAAATCGAGGCCGAATATCTCCACCTTACAAGAGGGCTTAAAAAACAGGAACATTAATTTAAGTGCACTAAGGCGATTTCATGTTGGGTTAAATTATCGTTTAGAATGGATTTCAATACGAAAGAAAAAACTGAAAAGAATAAAAAATAGGAATCTGAATAAAGTAAACTACGAATATGGTGATGTCTATGTCTAGATGGAGGGAACTACGTGACAAGCTTAGGGGAGGATTCTTCCTTTCATCTATGGGCGGTGTAACTGATGGGGCTTTCTGCGCTAGCAGGGGTAGAGGATGCATTATGGTACAATTAGGAGCATATCTAGCCGAGCCGCCTGCCTTCGGTCTTGGAATTCATCGGCTTCCAGTGCTTCCTCCGGATAAAGGCGGATGCATAGATTTCCTTAAAAGCGAATGTTCCAAAATTAGAGATGCATTAGGTAATGTATATGTATGTTTGAATTTAGCTACACCTAGACTTGAATGGGGTCTTGAAGCTGCTGAATTCTTTTATGAGGCGGGAGGGGATATAGTTGAATTGAACTTTCATGGAGTATATGAGCCGTATTACAAGATTGGCAAGCTTAGAGCGATGGTTTTACCTGAGAATAGAAGTGAATTATTCAGGTGGCTAGAAGCCTTTAATGATCTCCACAAACCCATTATAGCTAAATTCAAGGCCAGAGCCGTACCAGACTACAATTCAATAATGGATTATATAGCGAGTTTAGACATGTTGGGAGTGCATTTCAACATAAGAGACTTAGAAGGAAAGCCGGATTTAGGTTTCCTAGAAGATCTAAAAAGGAGTTATCCAAGCGAATTCGTACTTGTAAGCGGATACTTGTGGAGTCCAGAATCCATTATGAGAGCATTGGAACTTGGAGCCGATATGATAGGGGTAGCGGAACAGACCAGAGAAGATCCACTGTTTATAGAGAAGCTTATAGCGAATTTAAGAAAGAAAGTTGTTTAGATCCGCATACGAAGCCGTTAATAAGAAATTTATTTCACAGATATCCTTATGAGATTCTACTCGGACAACGCGAGCGATGAGACTTTCTAATAGACCTAACAACCTAAACACTAGACTTGAAGAAGTTCATTAGGGTGTCCAGATTGCGTTCAGCGTTTCCGAAAAAGTTTACAAATCTAGTGGGCTTCTTCTAAACGAAAAGTTTTATGTTATAGAAAGAAAATAAGTGCCTAAAATAATAGGTTAACGTCTAGATAAGATTGTAGGCTCCGAACGATTTACTTCGGTTTATACCAATACAAAAGTTATATATATCGTTGTGAGAATGCTGTTATTTAGCGGAGATTTTAGGGGTGCGCTGTTGGTTTGGAGCCTGAGAAGGTTAGGGGTAAAAGAGGTAGGCGGAAGAGTCGGGTTGAGTATAGCGCTATATCTATCCCGATAAGCATTCTTGAGGAGATCGACCGGCTTATTGAGGAGGCTGGCTATTGGCCCAGCAGAGGCGCCTTCGTTCGAGAAGCATGCTTAGAGAAGATCGAGCGGGAGCGTAAGCGTCCAAGAAAACCAAAAACAACAAAGGAAGAGTAGGCTTAGACATTTTTCCTTATACTCAACTGTTTCCTTGCCCATTTATTAGAGGGGGTTACGTTTGGGTAAAGGGAATATTTGGAGGATTACTGTCTTTCTTATTTTATCATATATTATTGCATTACTTTTGGATATCGCGTCTTTGTACGGTTGGTTACCAATATTTTTATGGGGTTTTGTTAGAATGTGGAGCGTAACTCTATCTATTGTTTTATGCTTAACCATACATAAGGAGAGAGCTTCCGCGCATCTTAAGAAGTTCCTAGAGTTCTCAACTAGGATACTTAGGCTCTATTTGCTATCACCACTTATGATTTATGCAACATTAGGGATTTACATACTTCTAGCAATTCCACTTGGTTTATTTGATTTCTCAGCTTATGTAGACCTATTAGTTGAAGGAATCTCTTCTAGCTTGGCGGGGGATCAGGCAGCGAATTTGGCAGTAGCACTGGCTTATGTACAAATAGCTTTAGCGTATTTGGCTGCTTTAACATTGAATGCATTTTTCCATTAGGTGAGGAGATTGATTGGAGGGGTTACCTATATCATCTACTTGGATTTAAACCAAAGATTTTAACAACTATGGTTATTGGGCTATTTTGGGGTTATGGCATGCATCAGCAATAATCATACTAGGACATAATTACCAGTTTAATAGGATAGTTGGAGTAGTGCTTTTCACGATGCTTACAACGCTTTTCACATATCCGCAGCTTTTAGTCACAAATATGGCGGGAGGAAACGTCCTACCAGCGGCATCATTTCATGGAGCGATAAACGCAATATTGGCATTAACCATGATTGCGACGAGACTTCCTGGAGAAGACAGGGAGATATTGCTAGGATTAGGTTTAATGGGCATAATATCATGGATAATAGCAAACATCTTATTTCACGTTTTAATAGGGAGAGTAATATTCTCTAAGCCCTAATACTCCGGATATGATGGAAAACCCTTCATCAAAATCTTTAATTACAATATCCGCAAAAGTGCTTTTGAATTAATAGAAACAGGCACATCATCTAAAAGATTGTAAATAGCTCATGGAACGAAAATATTTAATGAATGAAAATATTTTTGATTTTATAACATGTAATTAATTTGGAGAGATCGAATTGGGGTTCCTAAAGAAACTAACCGAAAAAGTTACGCCGCCAAAAGTCAGCTTGAAAATAAATCTTAACAAGAACACCTATTTTCTTGGCGAAAACCTTGAAGGCGAATTAATCGTGTCATCTGACGAAGACTTCAACGCTGAGGAGATTAGATGCGAATTCCAATGTGTTGAAGCAGCCAAAGTTCAAAAGCGATTCTATGACCAGGCCTTAAAGAGAGAAGTCATAAGGGAGACTTGGGAAACTGCGACCTTGTATTCTGCTAAGCCGTGTCTCAGTGGGCCAATAAATAT
>JAGTRH010000140.1:800-1203 GCA_018396795.1 Candidatus Bathyarchaeota archaeon | reverse complement strand
GCATAGCCATTCCAATCACAATGAAGCCAACTTCTAAAGGAATAGATAGAAAAGTTACATGGTCAATAAGGGGTGTTGTAGCAGTTAAGGGCAGACCTGATGCAACAAGCCCAACACTTGAGGTTCAAGTCGCCCAGCCTGCAGCAGCACCCGTGATAAAAGAGAAGGAAGTGATCCGCGAAGTGGTAATGGTTCCATGCAAATACTGTGGAACGCTCTTTCCCCAAACGGAAACTATATGTCCTCACTGCGGTGCTAAGAGAACAGCCTAAATTACACGTTTAATCCTTTTAACGCGCCATTCCATTCCTATCTCAAAATACTTTAGCGGTCAGGATACCCTAAAAGAATTTGTAAATCGCCCCTTTTGGAGCTTAAGTGTTAAACTTGGATGCATACTTAC
>JAGTRH010000140.1:0-765 GCA_018396795.1 Candidatus Bathyarchaeota archaeon | reverse complement strand
GCCGACGGCGGAGGTGACGGGGGCCTTAATGAAAGGTAGAAGTATACTGCTGAAACTGTGAAGACGGCATTCAAAAGCCAGCTTATAATGGCTTCTATGTATGGTCCGATAATCGGGATTACCGAAAAACCATAGGAAAACATCACCTCTATCACTACAACGACTACTACAAAAATTATTACTTCACGAAGGTTGCTTAATACAAAATCAAAAGTTCTCTTTGCGCTCTCAATAACGGATAATCCCTCGATTATCACTATAACTATGATGAATATCGCTATTGGAAGCAATATTATAGTTATGCAACATAAGGCTGCTATTACAGCTGTAAAAATCAATGTCCAAATTCTATTAATCACAAAGCTTAAACTATTGCTTAAATCTATTTGTCGGCCGCTAAAGGCGTCGTTAGCCATATCAACAAGCATGCAGGCAGCTATAAAGCCTAGGATCGCAGCTATGAACGAGCCGAATAAATCTATGGATGGATTCGGTATTTCAATAATATAATATCGTAAAGGAAATAATCGTGCCAACGCGTTAAATATCCATTGGATAATAATTGGGACAGCGTAAGGAGTCAGTAATATTGGATTTTTCATCAAAATATCTAAACCCTTAGAAAGAGATTCAGCTGTCTTAGACATAATTATTTCTCTACTTTTAACTCTTATTAAATTATCGGTGGTTTCCCCAAATACTCTCCACTATTAAGGTTTAACTATTCATTCTTAAAAGCAAAGCTACAATGCAACTGTTGATAGG
>JAGTRH010000139.1 GCA_018396795.1 Candidatus Bathyarchaeota archaeon | reverse complement strand
AACCTTCTCCCGAACAAGCCGAATCTCCTTCAAAACATCCTCCAAAACACCGCCAGACATAAACCATCCTCACATACAAAATCATTCCCTACAAACTTAACCTTTTCTCCACAGCAAAAACTATAGAAAGCGTCAATTTGCGGCACAGAAACCATAAATTAATACTATGCGCAATAACCATCAAGATAAGGTGTGCAAGCATGGACATAACCGTAACAGAAAGCCAGCTGAAACTCGTTCTGCAAAAACTGGACGCGGTGAAACTGGAACTTTTAAGGCTTAGGGCTATACTCCTCCCAGAAGAAGAAAAGAAAAGGCTTAGAGAAGCCAGAAAAGAGATATCGGAAGGCTCAACAATAACCCTCAAGAACTGATAAAAGAACTAGGCTGAAACAATTGTTTCAAGTAATTATATCCCAAAAGCCAGAAAATCCATCAAAAACTCCCAAAACATTACAGACAAAGAATCATCGAACCACTCCTATTTCTCGCGAAAACCCAGTCCCAGCAGAATACTACGACGTTAAAAACTAAAAGGATACACAGACACTTACAGAGCGAGAATAGGCGACACCCGCTGAAAATTCTTGAGAGGCTAGGCCGCTATTGGCTCCTCCACAAGCCAATATAAAAGCAAAGTAAATGGTAAACAACCCTTCTGCTCCTTGAATAGAATAGGGCAGTTCAAACGTACATTACGCCAAGCTAACGCCACGCGCGCATGAAACATGTTTTTGAACAATTCTCCTTAAATATTACTGATAGAAGCATATCAACGCGCGCAGCAGCAGGCTGCGTTCCGTTGATAACTCTAAAGGAATAGTTTTGCATAGGCTTGATCGTAAGCGACTATGGAAGGCTTGACCTAAAAAAAGAAAAAGAGTTTAGGTTCTTGGCGGAGGAGGTAAAGGCTTAGAGGTTGCCTCGCTAATAAGTCTTGACATTATTTTGAAGTACGCGGCCATGCTGCCCAGGATGGTTATTATTAGTCCTATTATTATGACGATTATGCCTCCTATTACTGCTCCTGGATTAAACGTGGGCATATAGTATGGAGGCCCTAAACTTACAGCGGATAACATCATAGCCACTCCAGCCACCATTATCAACCCTCCAATAATATACCATAATATGACAAACGCTATGTACCTTAAAGCGTAGCCGAACGCTTTCCCCCAAGAGAACTCTTCAACAGTCATGTTAGCACCCCAAACTTTATGCTATTGAAATAGATTAATAAAATTTGCCATCATTGGGTTTTGACGTATAATTTTCAAAAGACCTATTTTAACGGACAGAATTATTTTTATGCATGAAACGCGGAAAAACTTTTTAATCGGGCTTTATACGAGAATCTTTGCAAGCTGAAGCTGAAAAAGCTTTTTTAGCCATCTCTTATAGAGAATAGATTCCCAACCGCAAAACTTACTAGGCGAAGAAAAAGGCGTGTTAGTCACCTCTTTGAAATTAAGGGCGTAAAGTGACTTGCGCTGCGATGAAAACTTTCTAGTTAATTGTGCTATTACAGAAATATTTCTCGATGGGTTTTTCAATCACTCCAAGTTTGTTGGTTCAAGATAATAGGGCTTTGATTATCTCCACCACTCCGTCTCCATTTTCTTGATTAGCCACGTAATCAGCCTTCTCCTTCAAGGCTTGTTCAGCATTAGCCACAGCGGCCTTAAAATCAGCAGTATTGAAAAGTTCTAAATCTACTTCAGCATCTCCAATGGCTATGAGGCAACCATCAACATTCAACAGTTTCAATGCTTCTTTTACTCCGAATGCTTTATCAATTCCTTCGGGAAGAAGCAACACAACCCCCTTATTGTTTTTGAAAACAACGTTTATTCCGACCCTTAGAATTTCGGTTTTAACGGAATCGAGGTACTCAGCTCTAAAGGCTACAGTGTTTTCTTTTTCTTCGACAAATGGAAGAGCGGTTAACTTTTTAGTCCTCATTATCCAATGATCATCGGCAAAACAGCGGTATACACCATTGTTTGGCAAGTATATTGAAAGTCCCGCCTCAGTGATCCAAGCATCAAATATTCCAATTAGATCAGTTCTTTGCATGAGATATCGCCTATCCCTACCTGTAGCAAGCATCAGCGTCCAGCCACAATTTTTCAAGTATACTAGTGATTCTTTGACGTGGGGTTTTAACGGGTGTTCGCCGCCGTTTGTAAGGGTTCCGTCGAGATCCACAACCAGAATATTATTCGATCTCAACCTCTATTCCTCTAGTGAAGAAACCCTTTGTGATCTTAGCTGTTAGCCACCTAAGTTTTCTCACGTTAACTATTGGAATGCTTATAAGCGCTTCAACTTTATCGCCTTTCTTGCTGACGGATAGAAGCTCGGGCTCTCCGAAGAGTTCAGGCTTTATTTCCATTAAAACCTCTTTAATTGCACGCTCAATTTCCTCAAGCTCCTTTCTATGAAAGACTATTTTAAGTTCAATGTGCCTCACAATTGATTGCGACTTGTTGATTATTGGGTGCTTTAGAAAGTATGAGTTAGGCACTATTACAAGATCACCATCGTAAGTTATTATTTCAGTATCCATTGCTCTAATAGATCTGACCGTTCCCTCTATGTCCCCAACTTTTACCTGGTCATTATTCTTAAAGGGCTTTCTCATAACAAGATAAAGCTCTGAAGCCAAGTTCAGAACTATATCCCTTACGCTCACAAGAAACAATATTAGAATTAACACCATAATCACTGAAAGGGCCGTCATCTCAAGGCTGAGAACGCTTAATGCTGCAACCGCGCCTATGAAAAGAATAAAGTATCGAACAAGCTCAGCTATTCTCCTAGCGAAGCCTAGTCCAAACTTTGATAGCATCCGTTCTAAGTTTAAACGTGCATACTTGCTGATGAAGTAGGCTAGAATTATAACTACGGTGGCTATAAATCCTCGCAAAAGAAGGTCACTTAGGGGTTGGGGTATTTGAAACACCTTTATCGCCTTCTAGCTATCCTTAACACCTTTTCAACTCTTTCTTCAGATCCAATTATGTATGCTCTACCTCCTAAACCGACTTCCTCAACAGAGTTCGTTATCTCACCTGACTGGGAAACAAAAATCGCGGATAGATCACGACTTTGAGCCAGTTCTCTTTTAAGCTGGAGAATAAACCGTTCATCAGATATTTTTATCGAAACCATTAAAATTACAGCTCTCTGAAACTTATACAGAACATTTGTGCCAGCATCTAAAATCTCTGAAAGCTCCCTTGATATTAGGATATAAGGGTTAATTATGCAAGTTATTCCTTCATTTAGGAAAATTTCAGTGTTGAGTGGGTTATTGATAATAGATATTGTTAACGGGATGGCATTTTCTTTGGCCACCTTGCAATATCGAAGGTTCAGTGAATCACTCTCAGTCGCTGTTATAACCGAGTCAAGAATGCTGCGGTTGCCTCCAATATATTTTTCAACTTCATCAATCTCCAAGTGAATTAGCTCGGCGAAGGAAAACGTTTTTGAAAGAACGTCAACCTTTTCGCTTGTAAACTCGATTATTATAAGCTTTCCATCGGGATCTATCTCTCTAATAGCGTTTGCAGCAAAGTATGCCGAATGGCCTCCTCCAATCAATAAAGTTCTCAAGCAAACCCCTCGCCAGATTCAATTCCTAGATCCAGCGTTCTGACTTCTTTCAAGTATTTTTCAGCCCACTTGGCATCTATCTTACGATCTCTGATAGCCCTTCTAAGAATCGTTCCAGCAACTTCGTATGCCATGTCTGTTAGTGCATGCAAGGGCTTCATGTCGTGATCCTTGTACCCAACATCTCTTTCAGTTATTCTTGCTCCAAATTTATGTAAGTCGATTAGTAAGGCTACATCCACACCCCATCCTCTCTCAAAGTTTACCTTATAAAACAGTTTCCTTAAGCCAGCTATCTCACCACTTAAAGGCTGTTTGAATTTTGCCAGTTCAGGATAAAACATTCGCAAAAGAGGTTTAGCAACCAGTTCAGTAACCCTTCCAGCTGATCTCTCAAAACACCCTTTTACAAACTCTGCTTCTCCATTAATCAAAGGTTCAGTTAGTTTATCGATAAATTCCGGCATTAAGTTCTTAATGTCTATGTCTAGATATACTAGAATGTCGCCCCTTGAAAGATATGCTCCATCTCTCATTGCGATTCCTTTACCGGGATACGTTAAATCACTTTGCACTATAACTTTCGCTCCGTGTTTCTTGGCGATTTCAACCGTTCTATCCAGGCTACCGCCATCCACAATTATCACTTCCATTACACGCTCTGCTTTAAAGGCTGTTTTTACAGCCCTTTT
>JAGTRH010000014.1:9785-14586 GCA_018396795.1 Candidatus Bathyarchaeota archaeon | reverse complement strand
AATCTGTACAATACTTATAATCTGTTATCTCTGGTTTGTTTTCCTACCGCAATTCGAGGGAAAACTGGAATATCCATCTGTTAGGATGGTTGTTTCCTATGTAATCCTGCTACTACTTGCAGCCGCATGCGCACAAATATACCTGTTGAAAAGGCCGTCAAGACCCGATATATTTGAATAACTACTATATATGTGTATTAGAGTGAATTAAAGAAATTACACTTTATGGTAGTTAGGTAGTTATTAAGAGGATTCTCCTTCTTTAAGAGTCATATTTTTATGTTGAAATAGAATGTAAAATCAGCATCTACTTAGAAGATAAAAAATTTATTAGGAGTATTGTAAATAAATTTGCAGAATGGAGGTTGATTGATTTTGGAGAGACGTAATTTAGACAGACGATGGCTTTTCAGTCTGGGTGTAACCCCAAGTCCCTTTGCGAGAAGAGCTGAGAGTATAGTTGTAGATTTACCTCATGATTTCAGCATAATACAGAAACATGATCCTAATGCCCCGGGCGGCCCTAGCGTCGGTTATTTCCCCGGCGGTGTGGCAACATATGAAAAAACTATCTTCATCCCTGAAGATTGGAGGGTGAAGAAGGTCCTCCTTGAGTTTGAGGGGGTTTACATGAATGCTGTTGTGTATTTCAATAATAATATTGTGGCTAAACATCCATATGGTTACACCAGCTTTCATTGCGACTTAACTCCGTATTTGCTTTTTGGTCGGGAAAATAAGATTCGAGTCTTCGTGAATAACAGCGCTCAGCCGAATAGCCGCTGGTATAGCGGTTCAGGCATATACCGTCATGTATGGCTGCTGGTTGGCGAGAGCATCCACATACCTCCTTGGGGCGTCTACATTACGACTCCAAAGGTTTCCTCCGAAGTCTCTACTGTTTCAGTTAAAACCACCGTTGAGAATTCAGGTCAGGCGGCGGCTCAGGTAACAGTTCGTACAACTCTGCTCACGAACTCCGGTTCAGAGGTTGCTAGGGGGGAGGTTGAAGTTAACGTTCCAGCCGGCAGTTCCGTTGAGACTAATCAAGATCTTGAGGTGCCTTCTCCCAATCTCTGGTCTGTGGAGAACCCGTACCTTTACACTTTAAGAAGCGAAATAATTCGAGATGGCGTAGTCGTTGACAAAACTGATACTAAAATTGGAATACGCTCTATATCCTTTGATGCGCATAATGGCTTTCGGTTAAACGGCGTCCCAATTAAGCTTAAGGGTGGTTGTGTACACCACGACTGCGGGCTACTTGGAGCCGCCGCATATGACCGGGCGGAGGAACGCAAGGTTGAGTTGCTCAAAGCCAATGGCTTCAATGCGGTGCGCTGCGCTCATAATCCACCCTCACCGGCTTTTCTTGACGCATGCGACAGGCTGGGCATGCTAGTGATAGATGAAATATTCGATTGTTGGCGTGAGGGGAAAAATCCAAATGATTACAATCTGTATTTCGAGGAATGGTGGCAAAGAGACTTGGCTTCCATGATACTTCGTGACCGAAATCATCCGTGCATTATAATGTGGTCAATAGGTAATGAAATACCGGAGTTAACAGGCTTTTCTGAAGGCTACAAATATGCACGAAAATTAGCGGGCTTCATTCGCAGACTAGATAATACAAGGCCTATTACAAGCGCCATAACTGAATACTTTCTATATCAATTGATTACCACTGACTTCGGTTCAGAAAGAAGGATTCCTGATGAACTCTGGATAGAACATTCTTCGAAGTTCGCGGAACCCTTAGATATTGTGGGCTACAATTACATGTTGCACCGCTATGAGAGCGATAGAAAATACTTCCCCGACCGTATAATATGCGCTACAGAGAGCTTCCCCTCTATGGCCTTTGACTACTGGGAAGCCGTTGAGAGGTTGCCTTACGTCATAGGCGACTTCGTTTGGACAGCCATTGACTACCTGGGTGAGGCCGGTATTGGGCGGGTCAAATATGAGGGGGAGGAATTTTCATTCCTTGGGAGCTATCCTTGGCATCAAGCATTCTGTGGTGATATCGACATCTGCGGCTTCAAGAGACCTCAATCTTATTACCGCGACTGTGTTTGGGGCATATCTAAGACTCCATATATTGCGGTCCATAAACCAGAGACTTATGGCAAAAAACCACTTCCCTTGCTATGGAGTTGGCCTGAGGTCGTCTCCTCTTGGACATGGCCAGGTTACGAGGGAAAGCCGATGAAGGTAGATGTGTATAGCACCAATAGCGAAGTTGAGTTATTCCTTAATGGCAGGTCTCTAGGCCGCAAGCCAGCTGGCAAAGCTAATAGGTATATTGCTTCCTTCGAGGTCATCTATGAACCTGGCGAATTAGTGGCCATCGGATACGAAAATGGCGTTGAAACCTCACGTACGGTGTTGAGGACCGCTGGGAAACCTGCAAAAATCCTTTTAAAACCCGACCGAAATGTGTTAAAGGCAGAATTCGGTGATCTATCCTTTATAACTGTGGAGTTAGTGGACGCAGCGGGTAATATTTGCCACAACGCCACTAACACCGTATATTTCACCGCTTATGGCGTTGGCTCAATAGTGGCTGTAGGTAACGGAAACCCGGTATCTGAGGAAATGTATGTTGGAAACCAGCGTAAGGTTCATGAAGGACGCGCAATGGTAGTTGTTCGTTCAAATGGCGAACCTGGTGAGATTGTTCTAACAGCTACTGCGGACGGAATCCCGCCAGCAAGTGTAACCATTCGAGTAATGAGGTGAAAGATAGCTGCGGTAACAGAGCCGCTTTATAGATGAGCTAATTGTGAGCAAACGGGGGCCGAGAAGAAATAGAAATAATATTATGTTATTATTTTTGACAATATTATTTAAATTGGACAAACATAGATGAAAAAGGGCAACCATAAATCAGGCTGAAGGCAGAGAAGAAGCAATTTAACGCTTTAGGATTAACAATATGCTAACTTGAAAGAAGAATCCTTGCCGATGCTTCTTAAAGGACTTGCTTTAAGTTATTTCTTTAGATTGAGGTAGATTTCAGCCATTGATGGTTTTAGGTAATCCTTTGCGTCGTGTATTGGAATAAATTCCCACTTTACTTCTGGTGCATAGAAGTTCGCTATATTTGCTAGTTTCTCTGGGTCCTCTGTTTCGAATATTGAGAAGCCCCTGCTTTCGCCGAAGAGCCTATATGGCCCGAAAATTATCTTTGCATACTTCTCTTCCATATTCTCTCTATCCGCTGTCATCTGTCTAAACTTCTCGATAACAGTTGTAATCTTAGTTGGAGAGTACTCCCAATAACCTATATACTTCATTTTCTTTCACCTCCAATTACTTATTCTGCTTTCAGACGTTAAAGTGTTGAAAATTTGCTAACAAGCGAAGAGAACGGATTAATGCCCCCACTCCACAAGCTAGCAAAATTCACTTATGTTAACGGGGTCCCCTCCTAAAAACTTTGCGGTAAAGAATAAAAGTATAGTTTATAAGCACCGCAAACACATATATGACAGATTAAGTTTATTCCTATGAGCAAAGATATTATCTACAAAATAAAATTCTCTAGATAAAGGGGACTGGAGAAAAGGAGCAAGAAACCTAGGTGCGATATCTGAAAATAACAAAAAGGATGAGGAAGAACATATTTCTTGGAGATAATGAGGAAATAGAGGTTAGTGCTAAAAACTTGTTAAAAATTTCGCTCTACATCTTTAGAGCGGGTTTATCTGCGAATGGGTCGTTTATTCTGTTTGCCAGCATGCTGAGACTCATGTGCTGAAGCGAGAAGTGCTGATCCATTCTCCAGTGGGATGAAGTCTCCCCAGATGGCATCCTTAAGATTTAACTTCTTCATGCACATCCCACCCACATGCCTCTCGCTTAGGGCAGATTGAATTCTGCTGATGAAGCCGAGACTGGTTTTAATGTAATCTTTGACCATCCACTCACGGTTGCTCTATATGTGCCCTCTTCAGGCTTAGTGATTCTAACAGTAATTTCTTTCGATTCGCCTTGCTCCAATTTGACGAGCACTTGGGCTGACGCTGGCGTGTAAGAAGGCTTCCATTCACCATTAACTTCCTTCTCTATTACTAGGCCTAGTGCCGCGTTTGGAAATACTACTTCGCAGTCACCAGTATTCTCGACTTTAACGCTGAGAATCACCTGGTTTCTACCAAGTGATTGTTTTTCTACCGACACTTCTAGAGCGGGGTTCTCCTCCTGTGCTTCAGGTGGAACCGTTTTAGCCACAAACCTTCTGGCGAACCCCTTGAACCCTTCGTCAAATTTCTTTAGTTTTCCTAGGGCATAGCCCCTTTCACCAGCCTCTATGTGCCCCCTCGTCTCATTTAGTAAGTTATTAAGCCACCGTCTAAATTGACCCATGTTCCTAAAGCCAATTCCCATTTCCTCAAGAATCTCTTCTACGTCTTTTTCATCGAGTTTTCCAACCATTGCCTCTAGGCGCTCCATTATCCTTACTCTAAACCGCTCCATTCTCTCAGCCATCTTTGCTTCAGCACTCGCCTTCAGCGTTTTGTATGCTAACGCAATAAGATTGTTTGCTTCCGCAAGCATATGAGCAGCACCAGAAACATTTCCTTCCGCTAGAAGCTCCCGTATCGCGGTTACATTTAATAGAAGCTCAGCGTCCTTTAAGAGTGCTTCAGCCTCTCCCATCAAGCTCCTTATTCTCTCTATTCTCTCAAGCGACCTGTTTGCTGCCACAAGTAATCCCTGCGCTTGAACCTCAGGTTTACCCCAAGCCATAGCCTCCGTAACGCCTAACGCGCATAATATGCGGTGGATGTTC
>JAGTRH010000014.1:0-9775 GCA_018396795.1 Candidatus Bathyarchaeota archaeon | reverse complement strand
TTATTGCATCAGTATAATCGCCTCCCTCAAGATCCTCTTTGGCATCATTTAGTAGCGTCATTCCATATTCTATACGTGAAACATTTCCCCAGAATGCATCTTTTAGGCTTGAGCCATTGATTAATTCAATGAGCGTTGAATTCGCTTTTATCGCTTCCACAAAGGTGACAACACGCTCCCCAGCCTTAGATGCAGCGTTAACTACGGCTTCAGCCCTCTCTCTTCCATCATCTCCAGCGGATGCTGGAGCCATCGGGAACGCTTGGGCAACGACGGAGACTAGCAGAACTGCTAATAGAGCTGCTGCAACAAACCTCAAACTCTTTACACTCACGCCCACATCACCTCGCCAGAAAATATGCAGAAACTTGGAGATAAGGAACACTGCGGAACGCCGCGTTCCAAACCGTTCCAAACATCCTAATTCCCCTAAAAGAGATTTAATTGCGCTTTATTTCATAAATTAAACCTTTATTTTCTCTCATTTTGTTCAATCTGCTTAAATTTCTATTTTAGAATCCTCGCATTCCCTTCTTTGCTATAAGCGTTTATTTAACTTTGCGTATAATCCATCAGAGTGGTTCTTTATGCAGTTTGCCGTTAACACTCCTTTACCCCTAGCAGAGGGACGGCAGATTTATATTGCGATAACCTCGGCTGTTAGACCAGACTTACTAGGTCAAACCATTAAAAAACGAGGAAGTCTCCTATCTAGTTTAATCCACATTCTCGCCTTAACCTGAGGCTTATCAAGAAAATTTTCACTCCTCAAAATTCTCCCATCTCTCATTACGCGCTTAACAAACACATGCTATACGCCGTTATCCCTCATTCAAAATTTTATAAATAAAGTTATTGGTATTTTTCCATAATAGAAATCTGTAAATAGACTTAATAAGCCATAAATATAATGCGGAATCATTCTAATTTTGAGGGGGATTCGAGTGAAGTGATGCGAACATGGCTAATAGATTTTCAGCGTTTATCCTCAAGATTCATGGTTACAGTCATATTACAACTTATTTCCCGAACCCCTCTAATTCAATGGCTCCAGTATACAGATATAATTCAATTAGATCTCTAAACTGAAGAATTGAATCCCCCTCTCCCTCTTTTTTATTTCAAATTTAACCGATGCATACACTCTAAATAGCAGGAAAAGTATTTGATTTCTTTCTCAATAACTTCAAGCAATTTGGTCACATAGTAGTTCAAGAGCGTCAGCAATCGTGAAGCATATATCGTCACCCTTCTTTAACAACTTTTGCGTTATTAAAGTTGATGATGCAGTTTTTCGTCACTAGTTTCTGCAAAATCACTCGGACCATTACCAAAAGCGATATAGGCACTCTTAAAAATATCACACTAAGCTCCAATTAATATAGAAGACTTGACAGCGCAAGACCTCATAAGTAGCCGAAAGAAGCATTAAAAGAGCCTAAATCATAGAAACATTAAACTAAATAGCAAAGGTAAGGCGAAATACAGAAATATTCCATCAGGCAATTCTCTAATTGTAGAAAATAAATGAAATCATAACCGCCGGGTTACCCTAGCCCGGTAGGGGGCAGGCCTGCTAAGCCTGTGGCCGGTTATCGGCCGCGCGGGTTCAAATCCCGCACCCGGCGCCAGCCAATTTTCTTTCCCCGTTTTTGAAAATCAGCTAATTTCGGACTGCTTTACTGTTATATAAATTAAGTTTCTCGTCCTATAAAAAGACTGCACCTGAATAATTCAGCCCATTCTGAATTTTATGCTGGTTGTGGCGATTTTTGGAGGAGGGAAGGCACATATAAGCGTAAAAGAAGTCTAATTTGTTTTGGTTGAAAAAGCTTATCTTTCTGGATCAGGCCTTTTGACCCATGCCCTCATAATATCCCAGCGCAGCTAGCCTAGCTGAGTCCAGAACACGACCACATTCAATGGGATATTTTTCAGCCAATATCATTCCTAAAAGAAAAACTTATATTTTGGTAATAGGTAACCATATGCCGATTGAGGTGATGGTGCATGCCGAACCCTGTGCAGAAGAATTCTTCATACCTAAATTCCATGTCGACTACTAATACCAGAACAAGGGTTGAGGATACCTGCCCATCCAGCGGCCTATGTCCTCTATGCATTAGAGAGTGTCCCTTCATCTGCGAGGTTTCATTGTCAGCTTTTAGGGGGCGTGAAGCACTTTATCCAGATCCGAATATTTTTGGGAAGAGTACGGCCGGCTCCTTAAAGGACTATGGATTAGACTGGTCGCATTTTAACATTAAGGCGAGACTTTTAGGAGCTGAAGGTATAGAGCCAGATCCAGACATAGCGTTATTCCCAAATGTTAATGTTGAAACAAGTGTTGCTGGCATACCGCTCAAGATACCTGTTATAATAGGAGCATACGGCTCAACAGAGGTTGCTAAAGCTAATTGGGATAGCCTTGCAATAGGCGGCGCTACCTCCGGAATAATTGTCACTATAGGCGAGAATATTTGCGGTATGGATCCGGAAGCAGTGATCACTAATGGAAAAGTTACTCATTCGGCGGAGCTCAAGAGGAGGGTTGAGGCATTTAAGAAGTTCTGGGATGGAAAGTATGGGGGCATAGCCGTTCAAACTAATGTTGAAGATCAACGTTTAGGAGTTGACGTCTACGCTATATCTAGGCTGGAAGTCGACATCATTGAAAGGAAATGGGGTCAGGGAGCAAAAGCAATAGGTGGGGAGGTTAGGATAGGCAGTCTAGAAAGGGCTCTCATGTTGAAGAAGAGAGGCTATATCGTTATACCGGATCCTGAGGATAAGAACGTCCAGGAAGCATTTAAGCAAAGTGTCTTCAGAACATTTGAGAGACATAGTAGGGTTGGTATGCCAAAGGAGAAAGATTTTATTGAGGATGTTGAGTGGCTTAGGGAGCAGGGGGCTAAGAAGGTGAGTCTAAAGACTGGCAATTATGAGCCGGCAGTGGTCGCGTTTACGATGAAGGTTGCGTCTGAGGCGAAAGTAGACTACGTTGTCTTTGATGGAGCTGGCGGCGGAACCGGAATGAGCCCAGTTCCGATGATGAATGAGCAGGGGACGCCAACCGTTTATCTTGAGACCCAGGTCTTAAGGTGCGCGGAAATTCTCAGAAAGAAGGGTATGTATGTGCCGGACATAGTTATAGCTGGAGGGTTTATGGATGAGACCCAAATATTTAAGGCGATCGCGATAAGCAACTTTGGTAGTGGACCACACGTTAAGGCAGTTTTAATGGGTAGGGCGCCGATAACGGCGGTTATGAAAGCATCATACTTTGCAGAGCTAGCCGAGAAGGGGCAGCTACCAAAGGATTTTGAGGAAACCTTTGGAAAAACGCCTGAAAAATTCTTTATTGCGGCACCTGACCTGAAAGCTATATTTGGCGATAGGTTTAAGGAGGTTCCTTGGGGTGCAGTCGGCCTATACACTTACATGGATAGAGTTAAGGTTGGCTTACAGCAGCTAATGGCTGGAGCGAGAAAGTGGAAGATCAGTTTACTTGACAGGAGCGATTTAATAGCGCTAACCGAGAGGGCGGCGAAGGTGACCGGCATACCATTACCAGAAGAGGAAGCCGATCAAGTACTGGAAGCTTTTCTCTCCTAAGGGGTGGAAAACAATATTGCCTGTGAGATTCTGCCTTGAATGTAAGAACTTCGAAGATAGGATGGAGATAGATGGCAATGTGGTTTGCGCAAAGAACCATAGGCCAGGCATAAGCTGCCCAGACTTCCAAGATAGAGTAATTGACATCTTCCACAATTATATTTACTGGAGCTATCTCTACAGCTCTGGTAGGTCTGAAGAGGGAAAAGAATTTTTTGAGAGAAAATTCTCTAAAAAACTCTCGGCGCAAGACCTCGCCTATATAATCTTAGCAGAATACTTTGACCTTAGGTTAGACTACTCAGACTTCATAAGATGCTGGGGTATCGCTAAGAAAATCTATGAGGAAAAAATGCCCAATATAGCGGGGATCCTAAACGCGGCACTTGAGAGGTTTAACCTTCATGGAGAGAGAACGGATCTCAGAAAAGCCTTTCTGGACATAGTCATCTACGGGAAAATGCCCGAAGAAGTTACTAAAGGAATCCTTACAGGCCTTTACAAACTATAGAATGTGGTGAGAAGTAATGAGGGAGAACGAAATAATTCTGAAGAAGGAATTAGCCCCAGAAACCTACCTTATAAAGGTTAGAGCCCCCCTGATCGCAAGAAAAGCCAAACCCGGACAATTTGTAATCGTGAGGGCTAGCGAAGATTGCGAAAGAATCCCTTTAACCCTTATAGACTGGGATCCGATTGAAGGAACTATTACATTAGTCTTTAAGGTTGTTGGCGCATCAACGCTGGAGTTAGGAAAACTAAATACTGGAGACGCATTACATGATTTAGTAGGTCCGTTGGGAAAACCAGCTGAGATTAAGTTTTATGGAAAAGCATGCGTCGTTGGTAGAGGTGTTGCCATCGCAGCAGCGTATGAGAGGGCGAAGCATTTGAAAGAGGCAGGCAATAATGTGACTGCCATAATAAGTGCAAGGACATCCAGCCTTCTAATATATAAAGATGAGTTTAGAAAAGTGAGCGATAGGTTATTCATCGTGACAGATGATGGCTCGGAAGGAACTAGAGGATATGCTGCAGATCTACTCAAGAATCTACTCTCTTCTGGTGAAAGGTTTGATGTAGTTTACGCCGTTGGGGCAGCAACCTTGATGAGAACTATTTCAGAAGTTACGAAACTCTTTAAAATCAAGACAATTGTCAGCTTAAACTCTCTTATGATTGATGGAACCGGGATGTGCGGGTGCTGCCGCGTAACTATTGGAGGTAAACCCATGTTTGCATGCGTAGATGGGCCTGAATTTGATGCGCATCTCGTAGATTTTGAAGAGTTTAGGGCGAGAATCCACATGTATGACAAGGAGGAGAAATTAGCCTTAAAGTTCATGGGGGAGGGGATGCATGTTAAGGCTGGAGACTAGGTTAAAGAGAATCCCAATGCCTGAGAGATCCGTTAAGGAGCGCATAAAGACATTTGATGAAGTGGCTTTAGGCTACTCTGAAGAGCAGGCGCTTGCTGAGGCCTCTAGGTGCCTCCAATGCTATAACCCGCTTTGCACGGAAATGTGCCCTCTACATATCGACATACCCGGCTTTATAAAACTCATCAGGATGGGTAAGTACGAGGAGGCTGATAGAAAGATTCGTGAGACGAACTGCTTACCATCAGTATGTGGGAGGGTATGCCCACAAGAAGTCTTATGCGCTATGGGTTGCAAGCTAACAATAGGCGACCCAGTCAATATAGGTGCTCTTGAAAGATTTGTTGCTGACTGGAATCTTGAGAGGGGCTCGTCCTATATTCCAAGCGCATCGGCATCGACTGGGAAAAATATAGCGGTTGTTGGCAGCGGCCCAGCAGGCCTGAGTGTGGCAGCTGAGCTAGCAAAAATGGGTCATCATGTAACCATCTTTGAGGCTCTTCACGAGGCTGGCGGGGTATTAATTTATGGTATACCGGAGTTCCGTTTACCGAAGCGTGTTGTTAGGCAGGAGATTGATCTCGTCAAGAAGGTTGGTGTCGAAATAAAGACGAACGTTATCGTGGGGAAAACGCTGACAATAGATGATTTATTCAATGAAGGATATAACTCTGTTTTCCTAGGCACCGGAGCAGGCTTACCTAAGCTTCTGGGCATACCGGGTGAGAATTTATGTGGCGTCTACTCTTTAAATGAATTTTTAATTAGAATAAATCTTATGAAAGCCTATACTTTCCCGTATAAGAGTAAAACTCCAGTTAAAGTTGGAGGTAAAGTTGCTATTCTAGGCGCTAGGGGGATGGATGCCGCTAGGTGCGCTATAAGGTTAGGCGCTGAGGAGGTCTGCGTTTTTTATCAGAGGAAGATTGTGGGGCGCGCAGACGATATTAGGCGTGGTATAGAGGAGGGTGTAAAGCCAGTACCGGCAACTAAACCATTAAGATTGATTGGTGATGAGAAGCGATGGGTTAGGCAGGTTGAGCTCGTAAGATTAAGGCAGGAGATTGACGGCAAGACCGGTAAGTTAAAGATGACTCCAATTGAGGGATCGAATTTCCTCTATAATGCTGACTTAGTCGTCATAGCAACTGAGCATATACCAAATACCATAGCTATAACAGGCTCTTCTAGGAAAATTGGAATATCGAAGGATAAGACGATAGTCGCTAATCCAGAGACACTGGAGGTTGCTCCCGGGATATTTGCTGGCGGCGATGTTGTTAGCGGAGCAGCATCGGTTATAAAGGCTATAGAGGCGGGGAAGAAAGTAGCTAAATCAATTAACTCTTATTTAATGAGGAAGCATTAGCGTAGGTATCGATTTTATAATCATATTCTTTTCATTTCTTCTATTGGAATTAGACAGTGCGGTGCAAAGGTCTCCACTTTTATGCCCTCTTCCGTTAAGGCTGCTCCCGGAGCTAAACCTCCAACCATACATAAGCCGAATCTATCCATAGATATTGGAACGCCCAGTAAGGGCTCATTGGGCGCTGATATAGATAATATGCCGCCCCATCCCTTATCCCGCAATGCCGACAGAATCTCCAACGTTTTTTCCCTAGCCTCGGCAAGTATCTCCCTCATTGCGGCTGGCAATATCCCTGACCCCGTTCTTATAACCTTCATTATTGAAGTCTGGCTGCTTCGCACAAAAAGCTCAAGTGGCGGCACAGTTGTTCCCTCATACGAAATCAATTCAATAAAGCGTAGCGGTCTCCTGTTTACAACCTGAACTAACCCACCATATTTAAAGAATATTGGTATGCCGGAATGAATCAATATTCCATCAATTGTTAAATCACAGACGGTGAAAAGAGCAATCTTGCCTTCAGGAACAAATATGTTTTGATATTCCTCATTCTCATCCAGAATCTTAATGTAAGGGGCTAAGAGCAGATTGGTCCCATGAAGCATATTTACCACTTCTATAATTTTATCGCAAGAATCTTTATCCGCAATCGAAATATTTGCGACAACCAGCCCACTGTCTGTTGCCGGGTCATATGTAACCGAGTAAGCCATCGAAAGGAAGCGCGTTATAACGAAGCCGATTCTTTGTGAAACTAAGCTCCTACTTAGCTCCTCAAGACCCTTCTCAGTTATAATCCTTCCACCCCTCTCATGTCCGGAAACTAATCCCCTAAGCTCTAACATTTTAAGATGATATCTTATAGTCCTCTCGCTTAAGAAAAAACCTCTCTTTTCAAGCTCCCGTTTAATGAAAGTTGACCCTACAGGCTCCATTAACTCACTCAAAATCCTCAATATTTCAATTTCCTTCCTTGATATTTCATTAGACCCCGCCATATATCGGCGTCTCCAAACGCATTTCCTAACATTATTTTATGTTATATCAGCCTTTTTTATCCATATAATAATTTTCCATGTTTTTATGAAGCCATATCTGCCTAAAACTTGCCCGGAGATGTTGCTGAAGATAACCTAGTAGGCTTAACTGATATTAAGCGTCTCCTTTACGCTGAGTAGAGAGACTACAGTAAGAACCTTAGAGTACCAGTTCTCCAGAGACTCTAGATTAGTCAGGCGAAAAAGAGTTATTAAACATGAGAGTAGAGAAGATGCAGTCAGCTACCAGAGACTTTGACGCATGGATATGACGAGACGCTACTAGTAACAAGTAGCATATGCGCGGACGCTTAGACATTAAAGGTCTTTGGAGCCAGCGGAATAGATCTAGCCTTAGTAGGGGAGAAATAAAAATAATTGTTGAGACAAGAAAACTATTAGAATGTCTAACAAAATTAAAATTTGCTATCCTTCCCAATAGTTAATGATCGGCATTTTCCATCCTATACCAAACGCCTTAGGTGTGATTTTCACGCATGGAGGTGCTTGCCTCCTTTTGTATTCGGCTCTCCTCAATCTCATGTAAATGTCCTCTACAACTTCTCTTGGATAGCCCATTTCAATGAGTTCACGTTTACTTTTCCTATTCTCCACTATCTCATCCACCATTGGGCTGACAACGTCGAAATCAAATGGATCATATTGTCCTTCCATCAGTTCAGGTGAAGGTTTCTTCTTGAAAACTCTTTCAGGAATTATTTCTTTTCCAGATTTTTTGTTGACATATCTTGCCAAGTGATAGACTTCAAGTTTACTTACATCTCCAAGGGCACCTATCCCCCCGACCATATCACCATATAATGTGCAATAGCCAAGGGCAAGTTCGGTCTTATTCCCAGTATTTATAACGAGTATCTTCAAATCTTTAAGCCGATTGGATATGTCCATAAGAATATTTCCTCTTATTCTTGGCTGTATGTTCTCATCGGCAACTGGGTCATCGCTCTCTTTTACTAAGCCAAAATATTTTCTTATTTCTTCTAAAGGCTTCTTCATGATCCTTTGGTAACTCTCAATTATTTCTTGGATTGGGATCTCTATAAAGAGTATTCCCAGGTTTTCAGCTACTTTTCGGGCATCTTCTTTACCATGATGACTTGAATATTTAGAGGGCATGTAAACTCCTATAACATTTTCTCTCCCCAAAGCTTCCACCGCGATGCACGCAGTTAAAGATGAATCGATACCACCGCTCATCCCAACAATAGCTTTCTTAAACCCGGTTTTTCTAAAGTAATCGCGTATACCTAGCACAATTGCGTTAAACATTTCCTCTTCTCTACAATATGTGGGGGGTTCAACTTTTTTAGCAGTTCCATCTCTTAAGTCAATATCCGTTATAATTAGGTCCTCCTCAAACTGTTTACCTAGCGCTATTAAGTTACCATTTCTATCCACCGCTAAGCTTTGCCCATCAAAGACTAATTCGTCTTGGCCACCAACCATGTTAACGTAAAAAATGGGGAGTTTGTTCCTTCTAGCCTTCTCCTGCAACATTTTCATCCTAATAAATCTTTTTCCAGCATAGAAGGGGGATGCTGAAAGATTGAGGATTATATTAGCGCCCTTAGCGGCTAAGACGTCCGTAACCTTTATAGGGTATTCTTCGTCCCAAAGATCTTCGCAGATTTCGATGCCAAGGATAATTTCTTCCTCACCAAAACTAACTCTCACAGGGTTAATTTCCTTTGAAGGCTTAAAGTATCTGGTTTCATCAAAAACATCATAGGTTGGCAAAAGCGTCTTATGGACGACGGCAATAAAGTTATTTCTTTTGAAAACGGCCGCAGCATTATAGAGGTCTCTATTCTCATAATCCACAAAACCAACTATCCCTACAATCTCCTCATTCATCTCATTTATCATCGCCAGTAACATTCCCTTGTTCTCTTTCACAAATTCCTTCTCATAGAGTAAGTCCTGTGGAGGATAACCAGTGACCGCAAGCTCCGGAAAGATAACCATATTCGCGTCATGTTTTTTAGCCATCCCAATATATTCCTTAATCTTCTCAATATTCCCTTCAATATCACCTAATGTTGGGTTTATTTGCGCCATAGCGATCTTCATTACCGTTTCCTCTAAGAGAAAGTAGGAAAGGGTTCGGATCACGATTTTAAACCCGTTTTCTGTCATTTTTAATAGTCAAGGTATTTTATTATCTCCCAAGGAGTTATGTATAGACAGTATTGGTTCCAATCGTTTATTTTGTATTCGATGAATGCATCGAAAATATGGCTTCCTAAGGTTTGGCGTATAATCTCGTCAGATTCTATCTCTTCTAAGGCTTCCTTGAGCGTTGTCGGCAGTTCCCTTATTCCAAAAGTCCTCCGTCTTTCCGAGCTCATTTT
>JAGTRH010000138.1 GCA_018396795.1 Candidatus Bathyarchaeota archaeon | reverse complement strand
TGGAGTTCTAGGCTCTGTATCCTTTTTCGGCTCTGCAGTCTTGGGAATTCTCATAGGAAAAATTGGAGACAAGTGGAAGAAAGCCTATGCTTTAGCGGTTTCTTTGCTCTTGTGCAGCCTTTCCCTTGCGCTTCTTTTGTTGTTTGGAAATTTTGAAATTTTGATGGTAACATTCTTCCTAACTGGCGGCTCCTATCTAACATGGTCTCTCTTGGGCGCTGTTGTTGGACCCTTGGCTCCAGAATCCATTAGGGCAAGGTGGGTTTCTGTTCCTCAAACCGTAACCATGTTTGCCTCTTTCATTGCCCCGTATATAGGAGGCGTTCTCTATGGCATTTCAGCTTATTACCCTTTTATTGCAGCAATAATAGTTACGCTGAGTTTGGCGTCATTAGCCTTTACAATGCAAGAAGCTTAGGTGCTTCTCTTTCACCTAATTCTAACTCAACTTCCAAAACTGTGCTGTTGCGTATAACTTTCAAATGTATTATGTCTCCTGGGGATTTGTATCTTTCTAAATATATAATCAAGTCTTCAAAGCAGGTAACTGTGCGATTATCAACTTCTACTATTATGTCGCCCTTCATCAGTTTACCATATGCTGGTCCATTTGGGTCAATATCGGACAAATACGCTCCGCCCAAGTATTGACTGTCGCACACTATACCCATGTAAGGATGCGTGTAATTGCCTTTTTCAATTAATGCTGGAACAACACGGTTAAGGATTACTGATGGCACAGCAAAACCGATTCCTATGAAAGCTGAAATGTTTTCCACAGTTTCTATGGCAAAGGTTACGCCAACAACTTCGCCCAAACCATTCAATAATGGACCGCCGGAATTGCCAGGATTAACTGCAGCATCAAACTGTATAAGGTCAACTATGGAGTATTTTCCCCACGGTTCTGGAACACCTAAATCGCTTAAACGTATGACTCTGCCCAATTGGCTGACTATTCCAGCAGTCATAGAACCCCTCCAACCGAAGGGATTCCCAATAGCATAAACTGGCTCTCCAACCATTAGCAAGGTTGAGTTTCCAATGATTAATGGACGGGATAGTTCAGGTATTTTATTTGCCTCATTTATTTTTATTACTGCCAAGTCACTGTAAACGTCATATGCCAAAACTTGTGCTTGAAGGGTTGTTCCATTAAAAAACGTAACATTAACGCTTACTGCTTTTTCAAAGCCTTGTTGAGTTACCTCGCCGACAACATGGCTGTTTGTAACAATGTATCCTCCGACACTATAAACGAAGCCTGAACCTTGAACCCTTGAACCGTCTGAAAGTGTGCATGAAACCAGCACTACAGAATATTTTGTTCTATTGTAAATATCAACAGCTGTTAAGTTAATTACTTGTCCATAATAATATTGAGATTCGATAAGTTCTTGAAGCTGCTGCATTTGAATTAAAAGAGTTTCATACCTACTATCCAAGATTTCATACTTTTCGTTTAAAGCTTTAAAATCAGCCTTCAAATCCAAATATATAAAGGCGAAACTTCCACCCAAAATTAGACAGACAAGAAACATCAATGCAATAAACTTTTTATCAACAATTAATCCAGGAATTTTTTCCATACGCCATGGCTCCTTCCTTGTTTACATATAATGCATAACAAAATAGCAATAAAAACTTAATAAGCATTCAACGGCCGTCAACACATAAGTCAACTGCACACCAAGGCTTTTCACGCAAATTTCGCATGAACTTAGCCGCTTAAGTTAATTTGCGTGCGTTAAGGATAGACTCACTATCTCTGCGACATCCATTACCAGCAGGCTCTCTTCTAACCCCTCTTCTTTTACAGCCTCATCCAACATTATGAGACATGATGGACATGCAACTGCGAGAACATCAGCCCCAGTTTCATAAGCCTCTTTGACCCGCATCCTACTTGGGGTATATTCGTTATCAGCGATTAAACCGCATCCTATACCTGTATAACAGTTTCCGCCTCCTCCCCCGCAACAGGATGAGTTTTGTTTATTTCTCCGCATTTCAATTACGTTTACTCCTGGAATTGCGTTTAAAGTGTCTCTCGGAGCTTCGTATATACCATTCCACCGTCCTAAGAAGCATGGATCATGATAGGTTATTCGCTTGTTAATTTTTGTGGTTAAATTGAATTTCCCGCTTTTGATGAGTTCCCAAAGTAGTTGTGTGTAATGTTTCACTTCAAAACTTACGCCAAAATTACCGTAAAAATTCTTCATAACGTTGTAGGAGTGAGGTGACAAAGTAACGATTTCCTTCACACCTAACCTCTTAAATAATTTTACATTAGACCCAGCTATCTCCTCGAATAACCCCATTTCGCCAATCTCGTAGGCCTCACTGCCTGAACAGTTCTCATTTAAACCTAGAATTCCGAAAGATACACCTGCCAAAGTCAGTGTGTTAGCCAATATTTTGGAAACTCTCTGCACCCTTGGATGATATGAGCCCATATCTCCAACGTAGTAGAGGAGTTCAGTATCGGATTCGTAACGTGGTATCTTTGCGTCTGCCCAATCAGCCCTTTTCTCACGTGCTAATCCGTAGGGATTTCCATGTTTGTAAATGTTTTCTAACACCTCTTTGATTTTTGGCGGTAATAGGCCTTTCTCAATGCTTCCGGACCTAACTTTTCTGGATATTTCAGCGCAATCAACTTTAACCGGACACGCTTCTTTACATGCTTTACAAGGTATACAAAACCACGATAACGGTTCGGCTTTTTCAACGCCCTCGGTTATTGCGGTCAATCCTACACCTAAAGGCCCTCCGTATACTTTTGCGCCCCACACGCACCCGCTGAAGCTCCAGATGGGACATAATATTTGGCATCGTCCACACTTAATACAAAGTAACTGCTCTTTTAACACCGAATCCTTTGAGGCTTTAATTCTTCCCCCATCGTAAAGTATAACGTGAACTTCTCTGGCTCCTTGAACACCGTAAACTCTATAGTATTCTATGTCCGCCGTGCTGCTTGGCCCCGCAATCATGTTGATGTAAGTAGGCGGGTAAAGCCCTGCGTAACCGGCTTGCACCATTAATTGTAGCAACGCATCCTTAAACGTAGGCACAATCTTTTCAGCGCTTGCCACAACTATATGAACTGAGGGAAGGGTAGTAACGAGACTGTGATTACCCTCATTATGTATGAGTAGTACAGCTCCTGTGTCCGCGGCTATGGCGTTTGCACCAGTGATTCCCACATCGGCTTTCACAAATTTTTCTCTTAAAAATTCCCGGACTTGAAGAACTAACTCTTCATACGTCGCTTCCTTGCTTACTGGCAGTCCGAAATATTTGAGTATTAACGCTACTTGCTCACGGCTTTTATGAATCGCTGGAAGTATAATATGCATAGGCTTTTCTTTAGATATCTGTATCAAAAATTGCCCTAAGTCAGTTTCATAAACCTCATGACCCTTCTCAGCCAAATGCTCTCTCAAAAAAATTTCTTCGGTTACCATTGATTTAGCTTTCACTATTATCTTCTTCTCTTCACCAATGATGTTATCAACAATTTCCAACACCGATCTGGGATCACTCGCAAAATACGCATGCGCCTTTGTAGCGTTTATGTTCTTAATGGCTTGCTCAACATAGAATTCTAAATTGTCTAATACTTTCTCCCGCATAATTTTAACATATTCAGCTATTTCGATAAGCTCTGGAAATCTGCTCAGTACACTGTCCACAGCGTTGGAGGAATTTATCACAGCTCTTTTAAGACCTAATTGAAAGTCTCTGCTTCTCTGAGCTTTCGTGATCTCCTCTGCAAGCTCTTCAATAATCATTGTTGACCACTAAACAGTTTATCATAACACTTAAAAATTTTATTAAATCTTAAACTCGTTTTTGATGCAGACAGCACTGGTAACCAGCAGTCTTTGGAGTATAAAACTAATCTCTTATTTTTTAGAGCATGTCAAGTCTAAAATAAGACCGTTGAATATGGTGGGGCTGCCCGGATTTGAACCGGGGTCCTTCCCGCACACTCGCAGTGGAGACATGCTTAGAGAGCCCAAGTCTCCAAGCCTAGACCAAGCTAGCCGACAGCCCCTCTTCTGTTGTTCTTTAGGCTTATATTAGAATAGAGCTTTGGAGCTTAATTTAAAATTATTCTCTTTAAAATAAAGATTTATGCTAGAGGCTTCTTGGCTTATGCAAAAGTCCATGGAAGCGCCGAGGGGCGGGTAGGGGTAGAGAGAAACAAGCATAAAAGCCTAGCCCCTCTAGATTTTTGGAAAATGGCGTATGGCTAGGCTTTATTTTCCCTACCCCTTCCCCTCTAGGCTGTAGATCTGCGCAGCTA
>JAGTRH010000137.1 GCA_018396795.1 Candidatus Bathyarchaeota archaeon | reverse complement strand
ACAGTTTTAAGAGAGGAGTTGCGGAAAGCTGGTTTAAAGGAGAAGATTAAGCCTAAGGCGAAAATAGCGATTACGGCGGGTAGCCGTGGAATAGCACATATAGCTGAGATAATCGCAACAATAGTTGACGAAATTAAGAAAGCTGGCGGCGAGCCATTTATTGTGCCAGCTATGGGGAGCCATGGTGGAGCGACACCTGAGGGACAAATAGATGTTTTGAGGAGTCTTGGGATAACTCAGGAGACAGTAGGTGCCCCAATTTATGCCTCAATGGAGGTTGAGGAAATAGGGCGGCTAAGCAATGGTACCCCGGTATATATTGATAGATTTGCTTTGAAATCCGACGGTATTATCGTCGTTAACCGAATTAAACCCCACACAGATTTTAAGGATAGAATTGAAAGCGGATTAATGAAGATGATGGTCGTAGGGTTAGGAAAGCAGAAGGGTGCTGAGATAATACATAGGTATCAGCTTGAGGGTTATCATAAGCTTATCCCGGAAGCCGCCAGGTTGATCATGAGAAAGATTCCAATAGTTATGGGCGTTGCGATAGTTGAAAATGCACGTCACGAAATTGCAGTATTAAGAGCGCTGAAACCTGAAGAGATTGAAGAGGAGGAGGCTAAACTCCTTGAACTATCTAAGGACTTGATGGCTAGAATACCATTTAGAGAGATAGATGTCTTAATAGTTGATGAAATGGGTAAGGATATAAGCGGTGTAGGGATGGATACAAATGTTATAGGTAGATTTTGGGCGTCCCCCGAAGAATGTGAACCGCGCGCACCTAAAATCAAAAGAATAGTCGTCCTAGACTTATCTGAGGAATCGCATGGTAATGCTGTTGGGATAGGTCTAGCGGATATCACAACTAAAAGGCTTGTCTCTAAAATAAACTTTGATGCGACATTCATGAACTGCTTGACCTCAACGTGGCCGGAGACAGCTAAGATTCCACCATTCTTACCAAATGATCGTGACGCCATTCTAATGGCTATAAGATGTTGCGGACCCATAGATCCATTTAAAGCGAAGATTGTTAGAATCAAAAATACACTTGAACTGGAATACATGTGGATATCGGAGAGCTTATATGAGTTTATTAAAAGCGATAGGGATTTATTAGAGCGGATAGAAATATTGGGTGAACCAGAAGAAATGCAGTTCGATATTCTTGGAAACCTAGCTCGCTAGGCTAAGCCCGTAAACCCCAGTTATTTTTAAATTTTAACTTCTGGAATTAGATTGAAGTCACCTATGTAGGCAGCTTCTAATGTTGGCTTCATGAGCCTGTCAATATCTCCAGTTTCAGCCTTTATTGGTATTGGCATATTCTCCAGTTTCATTTTTAACTGCGGATCCCTTGCTGCATTTACCATTCTCTCGATATGCTTCTCCGTTGCTCCGGCTTCTTTCAGTGTTGTTGGAAACTTTATTCTTCTGGAGAACTCGATCATCCCCTCAGCAACGGCTTCCGCAAGCTTTCTTCCCCTCAGTCTCATTTTTTCTCTGTCTATGTAACCGTTATCCGCGTATATTCTAGCAACTCTTTTAAGCTGATCCTGTATTGCAGGCGAAAATAAAACGGTGTAATATGGATTCAGGATTGCACACGCCCTGCCATGAGTAAGAATATCGACGAGTGAAAAACTTCCTAAGTGAGCGCCACTGGTTCCGCCGAGCATAATCGAGTATCCGCCCAAATCTGTTCCAAGGCCAAGAGCATATCTCGCTTCAAGATCCTCGCCATTTTTAAGGGCTCTAGGAAGCGACTCAATTATAAGCTTTATTCCCGTGTATGCTACTTCGCTTATCCTCTCATAGTTTGTTTTTCCAGTCGCCCCCATCCAAACTTCCCAGCAGTGGGATACCCCGTCAAGAGCTCCATCCTTCGTTAATTCCGGTGGCATGCTTCTGGTGATGTCATACTGGAATATTGACGCCCTTGGCACAATTGAGTCATCAACAATAAGCTTTTTCTGAAAAGTGAGGGTGTCGGTAACATTTGAGTATTTAGTTAAGTGGGAAGCTGAGCTACTGGCCGTTTGTATGGCTATTAGCGGTATTCTCTCCCCTCGAGATTTAGCCGAAACCAATCCTGTCCCAAAATAATCATCAACCACACCACCGTATAACGCCAGAACCAAAGCTGCTTTAGCACCGTCAATTATACTCCCTCCACCCACAGCAACCACACCATTACACCCAAGTTTCACAAGCTGATAAGCAAGCCTATATACATCCTCCCTAGGGGTATTCTGTCTAGCACCATCTAAAACTCCCAAGACCTCGTATCTTTGTCTCTTAAGAACCTCGCTTACCATGCTAACTATGCCGGCCTTTATGCCAGTTCCACCGGATATGATTGCAACCCTTCTGCCAATCCTATCAACGTACTTGTCAAACTGCTTTAGGGCATCAGCACCGAAGGCGTAATCTTCACCCTTAAATTCGATAAGAAGCCTTTCAGCCACTCTCATAACGGCTTTATCCAAACCGACCACGCTTATTAAATGATTCTCTAAGAAAATCTATTAATCCCAGGAGCATAATATATTACTATTTTCTTCTAGACTCTTAGTGAAACGGAAGTGGCCTCACTTTCATCACATCTGGATTTACAAGGTTGGGCGGCTGTCTACCCTCAAAAAACGCTATTAGATTTTCAGCTACCATCTCAGCCATTCTGGATCGCGTTTCATAGCTAGCGCTTGCTATATGCGGTGCTAAAATTACATTATCTAACTTTAACAGTGGATTATCCATCGATATCGGCTCCTGCTCAAACACGTCTAGTGCTGCTCCGGCTAGCCTTCCCTCCTTCAGCGCTTCATATAGCGCTTTCTCATCGACTATTGGGCCTCTAGCGGTATTTATCAGATACGCTGTCCTTTTAACCAGCTTCAGCTTCTCAGCGTTTATCAAGTGGTAAGTTTCTTTTGTTAAGGGAGTGTGGATGCTTATGAAATCCGATTCTCTCAGCAGTATGTCTAGATCAACGAGTTTCGCGCCAGTCTCTTCTTCCATCTGCGAGTTCGGTACAACGTCATAATAAAGTATTTTCATATTGAAGCCTTTGGCTCTTCTGGCAACAGCTGAACCTATCCTTCCAGCGCCAATTATTCCTAATGTTGCTCCGTATATGTCTCTTCCAAGCAACATACTCGGATGCCAGCCAACCCTCCATTTACCTTCGCGCACATAATTATCAGCTTCGACAACACGTCTAGCAATAGCCATCAATAGAGCCCACGCAAAATCCGCTGTTGTCTCAGTTAGAACACCAGGCGTATTGGTTACATATATGCCTCTTCTAGTCGCCTCCTCAACATCAATATTATCATAGCCAACAGCCATTTGGGCAACTATCTTCAATTTTGGCGCTGCATCAAAAACCTCGGCGTCAATTTTATCAGATAAAAGCGTTACCAAAGCGTCAACATCCCTAGCTTTTTCTATTATAACCTGCTTAGGAGGCGGACCATATTCAGGCCAGACTTCAGCGTTAAAGCGCTCTAAAATCATCTTAAGTCCTCTCTCAGGAATCTCCCTTGTAAGATAAACTTTAGGCTTATACATAACTCCTTCACCTAAATAGTCTACTATCTTCTTCTCCTTATGGAGAAAACATTCAAACTACAAAAACTTTTTGCATATATTCAGGCGACATACTGGTTCAGGAAATACTTTTAAAGGTATCAATGATGATTTTATTATTGGCGATTTTTATGGCGGAAAAAAGAGAGATGATTATCTGGATCGCTAGGGATTATTTAAAGTGCACTGGATGCAGAAGATGCGAGATCGCATGCTCTCTATTTCATGAGGGATGGATTTGGCCTGAAGCGTCAAGAGTCAGGGTTTTCATGCTGGTTCCCGGAATAGAAGTGCCACACTTGTGCGCCCAATGCCACGACTACCCATGCGTCGAAGCATGCCCAACAGGCGCTTTATCTACAAGCAAGGAGACTGGAGCTGTCATAGTGGATAGAGATAAATGCACTGGGTGTGGTGCGTGTATACGCGAATGCCCCGGGAGAATTCCGTTCCTCCATCCTAGTGATGGAAAGGCTGTAATATGTGACCTATGTGGTGGTGACCCGCAGTGCGTTAGGGTATGTCAGGAGGCCAAGTTTGATGCTCTCTGGGTCGTTAAGGAAGAAAAGATAGGATGGGGAAGCTTTAACAGGAAATTATTCGCCCAGATGCCTGAGGAACTCACCAAAGATGTTGCTATAAACCTTTATGGTGAAAAAAGCGAGGAGTGGATTTAGATGTCAAGAGGTTATGCGGGTAAGTTTCTCGAGGTTGATTTATCCTC
>JAGTRH010000136.1 GCA_018396795.1 Candidatus Bathyarchaeota archaeon | reverse complement strand
GAGGTGCATGGAGAGAAGAAATTGAGTATTTTGCAAAATTTGTGGCTGAAGACATGCCGCCAATAATATCCGGTTATGAAGCTAAAAAAGCATTAGAAATAATACTTGCAGCAGAAATGTCAGCACAAATGGTTCGTCCAGTCAATTTACCTCTAAAGACAGAGAAAGATTAGTAAACTTTTTCCCTTCTTCGAATCCTTGGGTCTAACGCGTCTCTTAAAGTATCTCCAAGAAAGTTAAAAGTTAAAGCTGAAATTGTTATAGCCAACCCAGGGAAGAGAATCATCCACCACTGACCAGTGAGAATATAATTTCGAGCTTCATTTAACATAAATCCCCAACTAGGCTCAGGTGGTCTAATGCCTACACCAATAAAGCTTAGCGCAGCTTCTGTAAGAATAGCCCATGCCATAAGCACAGTAAACTGAACAATAGTTGGTGATAGAGTATTTGGAAGGATATGTCTAAACATGATCCGTAATGAAGATATGCCTACACTCCTTGCAGCTAAAACATAAGGCTTTTCTTTCTCGGCAAGTGCGCTACCTCTAGAGATTCTTACGAATTGTGGTGTAGAGACAAAAACTATCACTAAAATGACGTTAATGATACCTGGACCAAGAGCTGCCATGATTGCGATTGCTAATACCACTGCTGGAAAGGCGAACATAACATCCATAATCCTTGATATTATTGTATCTACTTTTCCTCCGATATATCCAGCAATTATGCCAAGAAAGACACCAATGATAGCCGCCAAACTTATTGAGCATACGGCTACCGTGAGTGAAGTCCTAGAACCATATATAACTCGACTCAGTATATCTCTGCCAAACTGATCTGTCCCCATTAGATATTGTATGCTTGGCGGTTTAAGGCGATCTACTAAGTTTTGTCTTAGTGGATCATATGGCGAAATGAATGGAGCAAATATAGCTATAATTATTAATAAAAATAAAATAGAACCAAAAATTAAAAACGACTGATTCTCAAATAAATATCTAAGAATCTCAAAAACTACTAAATTTCTCTTTTCTAATTGATGACTTGTAGACACATGACTCATTTTCATTCCTCCTTCCCATGTCTTATTCTAGGGTCTATTAATGAGTATGTTATATCGACTAATAGATTAGATAAAACGAAAATTAATGCTATCACCAGAACTGTTCCCTGGATTATTGGAAAATCTCGACTAATAATTGCTTCATATAAATATGAGCCGACACCAGGCAAACCAAATATTGTCTCGATCAGGACGGCCCCACTCATCAAGTAGCCAATGTTCATTCCAAGAATGGTTATTAATGGTATAAATGCATTTCTTAGTGCATGCTTGTAAATTACCATTCTCTCGTAAAGACCTTTAGCTCTAGCGGTACGAATATAGTCCTGCATTAGAACCTCCAACATACTAGAACGGGTCATACGAGAGTAAATCGCAGCAATAGGTAACCCTAAAGATAATGAAGGCAAAATCATTCCTCTTAAATGACGAATTGGATCTTCTGAGAGTTCTACATATCCACCTGGAGGAAGTAACGGCATCATAACAGCAAAAATAATTACTAGCATCATGCCTAACCAAAACTCCGCTATAGAAAAACCAAAAACACCAAAAAAACGAGCTATCTTGTCATAAAATGATCCGCGTTTTACAGCTGAAATAACCCCAGCAGGTATGCCTATAGAAATACCAACAATTAATGCAAAAAATGATAATTCAGCTGTAATAGGCAACCGCCTGATTAGTTCTTCTGAAACTGGCTTATAACTAAAAAATGATTTACCAAGATCTCCTCTAAAAACATCTGATAACCATAAAAAGTATTGAATATGTATAGGGAGATCTAACCTTAACAGCTTTCTGGCAAGTTCTACCTGCTCTTTACCAGACCAAAATCCTACTGCGGCTAAAGCTGGATCTCCAGGTACTACTCTAACAGTCACAAAAACAATTATTGTTGCTCCCAATACAACTACTGGGAGCAACAGTAATCGTCTAACTACGTATTTTATTATACTCATTGCTATACTATTTATCTTTCGATCCAGATATTTTCGGCGTAAAATCTTCCTCCAAAGTCTTGTTCGAATCCATGTACAGTATCCTTAAAGGCAGCAAGTTGATTAGCCAATATAATTGGTTGTACAGCTGGTGCTACTTCTTCTGCAATAATTTTTTGAAGCTCGCCGTAAATTTGTTTTCTCTTATTAATATCATCAGTCTTGGCTCCCTTGTCTATTAAATCCCATGCTTTTTCAGCCTCAGGTCCATGCCACATGCCCCACCACATCCCATGAGGCCAAAACTGTCCTGCTTTCTGCTTCAATGCCTCATCACGGAACCCTTCAGGCATTTTTCCATATAACCAAGTGAAGTGCGGTCCATGTGGATCATACGACAGAAGCCCGCCGTTAAAACGTGTTAAGAAGATGTCATATGATAAATCAAACACGAACGCATATGAGGCTTCTTCCTCGCCTGGCCTTATGTTAACTCGAAGACCTATAGCTTCCCAGTCTTGCTTTACCATCTGTGCAACATCTAACCATGGATATACATTGTTAACCATGAGTTCTACTTCAAAGCCGTCGGGATACCCTCCCTTTGCAAGTAAATCTTTAGCTTTCCCAGGATCATAAGGGTATGGCTTTATTTCTGGATTATAAGCCCAATGCCAAGGAGGAATATAACCAGGCATGCCTAATATGCCATGTCCATGATAAACGCTGTCCAAAATTGCTTGCTTATTTATTGCATACAACAGTGCCTGTCTAACATATTTATTTTCAAGATAAGGCTTAGTGCTATTAATCATTAAGAAGCAATTTTCCCAACTTCTTTCACTCGTGGCCCCGAACCCTGGTGTATTATCAATAGCTTCAATATCTTTGAACGGCACACCTAGGATTAGATCAACATATCCGGTAAGTAATCTTACTTCTGCAACTGCAGGTTCAGGTATATACACATAATCAATCGCATCTAAGTAAGGTAACCCTTTTATCCAGTAATCTTCATTACGCACAAGAGAGATTACAGGTTCTTCCCACTTAACTAGCTTGAACGGACCTGACCCTATTGGATTCAGGTTATATCGATCACCCATTTCCTCAGATGCTTTTTCTGGTATTATTGAAAGCCTTGGCAAATCCCATAAAAATGGTCCATAGTTAGGATATTCATCTCTTGTCCCTATCCTAATTGTATAGTCATCAACTACTTCTAATTTTTCTGGATCAAAATATGGAGCATAGAAAACTGAGTGAGGTGAGACGAACTTCTTATTCCAATCATGATATCCCCAGAATGTAAGCATAGTATATTCAACATCTTTTGCTGTTAAATCTGTTCCATCATGAAACTTTATCCCTTTTCGAAGCTTAAATTCATACCTATATTCATCTATTTTCTTAAATGATTCCGCTAAATGGGGAACAATAGTAATTCCCTTATCTAAATCACCACTATATCTTACAAGTGAGTCGTGGGTTAGAATATTAACATACAGGTCATCAATACTCGTAGATCTTCTTGGATCCAAGTTTCGACATTGAACACGATGTTGAAGTATTAATTTTCCACCTTTAACTGGAACAGTGGGTCTAACTGTTGGTGTTGTAGTAGTAATAGGGGTACCAGTCACTGTCTCTACAACTGTGCGTGTCACCTCCTTGCCACCAACGGTCTCAACGACTGTTCTTTCTTGAATAACAGTCTCGACAATTCTTTCAGGAGGCCTGGTAGCAAAATAAGCAGCAACTCCAGCAGCAGCGACTACTGCAACGCCTGCTCCTATTGCTATCTTAGCAGCTGAGCTAAGTGCACTGCGCCTATCCATCTTTGCCCGAAACAGAACTCCCTCTTTATCATCATTAATGAATATTTCATATTTTTTAAATTCTTTCCTCATCAATCTTTAAAATAGATTTACGTTTATTTAAGCTTTTATTTATAAATATAATAATCGACTATTAAAATATCTTCAACTATTCTTCCATAGCATTGAGAGATTAATTTGGATAAGATGGAGGCGCTATAATCCTCTATTAAAATTAGATCAGCTATTAGCATGCTTCGTAATACTTCGTCTCTCGTTTAGGTAAATGATGACATGTGGTCATTTATCCAGTGCTGGATTTATTCAGAGTGGCGTAGAAATCATAAAAATTATATTTTTGGGAAAGTAATAATTTTTTTAAGTGGTAATAATATTTTGTGTCTTAAGCTAATGCTATAATATGTGAATATTAAGTAGCTATAGATATTGAGCATACCTGTATATGTGGTTATAAGGAATAGCATAAAAATCATAAAGGGAAAAATATATT
>JAGTRH010000135.1 GCA_018396795.1 Candidatus Bathyarchaeota archaeon | reverse complement strand
GACACTAATAATTATATCGATATATACGATTATTACTTTACCTTATGGTACGGCTGTTGAGCTTTGGAGAACTGGTGAGAAATACTGGCTGGATAATCCGCGCAATGCATTACCCTCTTGGGTAAATATTTTTTCATCTAAAAAACTGCCCGAGACAATAACCTTAAGTACCGAGAAGCCTAAGGCAGGCGTCTCTAAAGCAATCATTCCGGCAATAGGGAAGGTCAGTGTGATTAGAATCGAGTTCTCGTTTAACTATGAGTATGATGATTTCCCAAGTGAACTGAATCTATTTTTCAAAGCAAGATTTAATGTTTCATCACCACATTTAACAATACACTGGGTTAAACCAAACGGTGAAGATATTGTTCTAAAAACACTCTCTATGTCTCAGGAGGAGAACTATTATATTTCTGTGGACTACGTGTTAGCTAACGAACTTAAAAACAGTATTTCGCGGAAACTAAATAAGCCTATAGAATATGATATGCCTGTTTTAGTCTCCCTGTTTGCAGTTGAAGATGACAGTATACTTAATTCTGATACTGTTAAAGTCATGAAGGGCGTCTACAAATTATGGATAGAAGGGGTAACCTTCGAAACAGATACGGATCTTAATGCAAAGCTGAATGTTTACGGTAAGGTTTACGGCTGGGCTGGAACAGATCATTTGAGAAGAGATATCGGAATCGCTCTTCTCTGGGGCGCTCCGGTTGCATTGGCATTCGGTGTAACAGCATCGCTCGTAATAGCTTTTTCACAAATTATTCTTGCTGCTATTAGCGCATGGTTTAGGAGATATGTAGATATTTCCATACAGAGGGTTACAGAAATCTTCATGACACTGCCCTTTTTACCAACGATGGTAATGATAGCCACATTCTTCAGACCGACTCTCCTTACCTTACTGCTGGCCGTTATTGCATTAAGCATCTTTGGTGCCAGTATTAAAACATATAGAGCTATATTCCTGCAGGTGAGGGAATTTCCATATGTTGAGGCCGCTAAAGCTTATGGTGCTGGAAACTTTAGAATCGTAACTCGATACATGATACCAAAGGTTTTACCTACGCTTATTCCATCGATAGTTCTTTCAGTTCCAGACTTCGTGTTCCTAGAAGCCGTGTTAGCCCTGCTGGGCGTAGGTGACCCATTAACACCGACGTGGGGAAAAATAATCGAGGATGCATTTAGGTATGGAGCCCTCTATAAGGGTTTGTACTATTGGGTCTTAGAACCGTCCGTCATGCTTGCGATTACATGCATGGGCTTTGCTTTATTGGGCTTCACACTTGATAGAATATTCAACCCGAAGCTTAAGGAGATGTAGTTTAATGGATGGGAAACACCTTGATGTAAGGGATTTTGTGATGTATTATAAGACTACGAAGGGTGAGGTTAAAGCAGTCGACAATGTTTCATTCTCCTTGGGAAAGGGAGAGACTGTTGCAGTGATAGGGGAATCTGGATGCGGAAAGAGTTCACTGGCTAAATCACTGATAAGAGTACTGCCTAGAAACGTGTCGGTGTATAAAGGTACCGTTTTACTAGATGGTTTAAACCTAATGGAACTTAATGAGAAAACATTCGAGAAGGAAATAAGATGGGTTAAGATAACGTATATTCCTCAGGCAGCTTTAAACTCGCTGAACGATGTTCTTAAGATAGGCGACCAGATGATTGAACCAATTGTCGTAAAAAACAAGGCCAGTAAGAGAGAAGCCTTAGAAATAGCTACAAAAACATTGCGGAGACTCGGAATAAGCGAGGAATTTTTGAATCGCTACCCTTTCGAGTTGAGCGGCGGAATGAGGCAGAGAGTTATAATAGCAATGTCCCTTATGATTAAACCAGAGTTAATGCTTCTTGATGAACCTACATCCTCTCTAGACGTGTTGACACAAGCCAACATCATGAATCTGATGAAGAAAATTAAGGAGGAGTATAAGCCAAGCATGATTTTCATAACACACGACGTAAGCCTTTCGAGTGAGCTGGCAGACAGGGTTGCAGTGATGTATGCTGGGCAAATCGTCGAATTCAACAGCGTAGAAAAGTTTTACAATGATCCTGCTCACCCTTACTCTCGAAAACTCATGGAGAGCGTTCCCACACTTAGAGTAGATAAGAAGCTTGACCACATACCTGGTTCCCCACCGAGCCTCCTGAACCCCCCTAAAGGATGCCGGTTTAGAGAAAGATGTCCATGGAGATTCGACAAATGCGTTGAAGATCCTCCTATAAAATTCTTAGAGAAAGACTTCTACGTAAGATGTTGGCTATATGAGAGGGATTAACAATATGAGGGAAGCATTGTTGAATATTGAAGGATTAAAAAAGTATTTTCCAGTTAGGAAAGGGTTTTTCAGCCGGGTTTACATAAAGGCTGTGGACGGAGTTGATCTGCACCTCGGAAGGGGGGAAGCAATATCCGTAGTAGGCGAAAGCGGGTGTGGAAAAACCACGCTGGGTAAAACTATACTCCGTCTATATGAACCAACTGATGGGAAAATATTTTTCAACGGCAAAGACATAACGCATTTGAAATCTAACGAGTTAAAATGGTATAGAAGGGAGACAGGTCTTGTTCAACAAGACCCGTTTGGTGCATTACCACCGTTCATGACAGTAAGAAGGATTTTGGAAGAACCCTTGGTAATTCAAGGCATTAAAGATAGAAAGGGGAGAGAGAGAAGAATTCATAATGCTTTAGAGCAAGTTAGATTAACCCCTATTGAGGATTTCATTAAGAAATACCCGCATATGCTTAGCGGAGGACAGCAGCAAAGACTTGTCATTGCCAGAGCGATCATTCTTGAACCGAAGCTGATAATTGCGGATGAACCGGTTTCGATGCTGGATGCTTCAGTAAGAATTGAAATCTTGAGGCTTTTACAGGATCTTCAGAGAAAATACGAGTTGAGCATAATCTACATTACACATGATATTTCGACAACACGATATTTCTCAGAAAAAATTTACATCATGTATGCTGCTCATATTGTTGAATGCGCAGATACTAAAGAGATATTGAGAAACCCGTTGCATCCTTACACTAAAGCATTGTTAAACGTGATACCTGATCCTGATCCATCGAACCGTTTTTCCATTAAGGAAGTGCCTTCAGGAGAACCGCCGGATTTGATTAATCCACCCCCAGGATGCCGTTTCAGTCCCAGGTGCCCAAACTTCATGAAAGGGATATGCGATATTAAGGAGCCTGCTTTCTTAGAAGTTAATAAGGACCATTATGTGAAGTGCTGGCTATATGAGAAAGCTAGATAAGCCACGTTTTAAAATAACGCTCGGAGTCTTCCTTATGCTACTAAGTTTTATTCTCTCATTCCTCATGGTAATTAATGTTTTAGTTTTCGATGATTCGCTGACAATAGTTTTCTGCTTCTTCGTATACGCGCTTTCACTCATAGGCTTGGTTCTAGGGTTCTTCGGAGTACACGAGTTGATAATCCTTCGGCGTAAAAAGAGTTAGAAAATAATTATTCCTTACTTCCATCTAACTTATGTTGAGACAGAAGCACTTCTAATTTTTTGTTTTAAACCGTCGAGGCATAACTTTATATCCAACCCTTCTTGAAATACTTAGTTTCAGTTTGATAGAGGTTAAGGGTGTGAAGATATCTTGGCTGGGGCACGCCGGCTTCAGAATAGTTGGCGAGGGTAAAACAATCTACATAGATCCCTTCAAGATTAAAGGCGGTCCCGCTGCAGACATAATCCTTGTTACACATAGCCATTTCGACCATTTGAGTGTCGACGATATTAAGAAGGTTTCTTCCTCCCAAACTCTTGTAATCGGCTCCAAGGAGTGTGAGGCGAAATTCAGGCTGTTAGGCTTAGAGTATAAGATAGTTAAGCCCGGCATGGATATGGATGTCTCAGGGGTTAAGGTTGAGGCTGTCCCCTCATACAACGTTGGTAAGTCTTACCATCCTAAGGTGGACGGCAAGGTTGGGTACGTAGTTACGGTAGGCGGCGTGAAAATATATCATGCGGGGGATACTGACAGGATACCTGAGATGGCTGGCATAAAGCCTGACGTCTCCTTCCTTCCAGTAGGTGGGACATACACTATGGATGCTGAGGAGGCTGCTCAGGCCGCTAAAGACATAGGTGTGGGAATATTCATACCTATGCATTACGGTGCAATCATCAGCGATAAGGGTGACGCTGAGAGGTTCAGAAACATTCTGGGCGAGAACGCTGTCATACTTGAAGCCGAGGATTAACGCTTCTCCCCAACCTCTTTCTCCATCTTCCAACGTCTGACCCTCATTAGCATGACCAGTATCATAGCCACAGCTATGATAACACTGGTGAGAATCAGTATCGGAGAATATTCTCCGAATCCTCCTCCAAGGAAGAGCGGGCCTATAAATACTACAAAGGCTACTCC
>JAGTRH010000134.1 GCA_018396795.1 Candidatus Bathyarchaeota archaeon | reverse complement strand
ACTTTTTAATGACTTCTTCGATAGGTTTTCTCTCGTCTACTCCGCTCCAGAACTGCAGTATTACACCTAAGCGTCCATCTGGTGTCTCATTTTTTGGAACCCAGCGTTCAATCCCACCTTCAATCCGACCTATAACTGTTGAAGGTGTTGCGGTTGAGTCTTCAGCAGCTCTCATGAGAATGCCTTTATCGTTTGCAGTGACAAGGACTCTAAAGTATAATCCTTCAAAGGCTTCCACATAAGTATCTTCAATAAACACATTCATCTAAATCACCATTTATATCAGAAAAAGAGGGTTTTAAGGTGTGATTTTAGGATTATCTGTCGATTAAGTGGCTATTTCTTAGGCTCTTCAGTCTTCTTTTCCTCAGTCTTCTTCTTTTTCTTTCCTCCGCAGCAGGACATAATTACTCACCAAATCGATTGTTCTCAAAATTTCCTTTTATGATTTTCTATTATGCTATTTCGTTCATTAGCCTAGAGCCCCTATCGCTTCTCCCCTAATGGTTTTTCTGAAGGCTGTGCTCTCATGTATTAGCCGATCAATGTTCTGTGGGGTTATTCTTTCTACCCATGGAGTTTTCTCTGGATGCAAGCTTTTTATGCGTTCAATTAAAAATGGACTGCAGTAATCTTCTAGCATAGATACGCTCCAGTTTTCCGCTAGATTGAGTACGTGTTCTTTGCCAAATCTCTTGAATTGTTCAGCTAATACAGCAAGTACAATTACATGATGCGATAGCACAGCGATTTCGGCTTCCCTAATAGCATATTGGTTCCCGTTGAATGAAACCGTTAAGCCTCCGCTTTTTCTAACAAGTCTAAAAGGTTCAACATCTGTTATACTATCACCTACATAAATGATTGATGAGAGTTCCCCGCCTAAAATAGTAGCAATATCCCTAACTGCCCTAGCCTTTTCATACCCACCAACCGGGTTAATATCTCTTAATGCTGCTCCTATTTTCATTTTCATAATTTCATCCCAAAAGATTTCGTCAAGACGTTTTATTGTCCTCCGGGTTTCTGGCGGTAGATCACCTAGTGACTTTGCACCTTGAGGGATTTCTATCATAGGCATCTCGATTATCTCTTTTCTTAGAACCTTTAGTCGCTCAATTTCCTCCTTTGGCACAATATACTTATCTATATCAATTTTAGTACAGTAAACGTTCTCTTTTGGGAAATCTATAGCATCACACAGGGCATTTATATAGGGCTCATAACTTGTGCTAACTATGAACGAGGGCATTATCGATCTAATATAGTGCAGTGCTTCACCGGCTCCGGGAACCACCAGTAGGGTTTCCGATGAGAAGCGCCTCATCCTCTCGTTAGTTGCGCCATAAGCCTTCAGGAATGGCGCTATAAGCTTGAGGGTATCTCCAGCTTTATATCCTGGTCTCTTAACTATGTCAGCTAAAATATCATCATATCTGCTTATTTGAGTGAAAAACTTATCACCGTTCGGAATAAGCCAACAGGAGAGTTCGAATGCGTTATCATTTTTTGAAATAGGTCCCTCGCAGTCGGTTACAAATATTTTCATCATGACCGTTTCCTCAAAAGTTCCATATGCATTATGCTTCGCTCAATATGCTCCTTTGAGGCTATATCTGTCCTATACCAAAGAGCTCCTCCCTTAATGGCCTTTATTCCCTCCATGGCTATTTCACGTGCGCTTTGAATGTCATCGCCAATGCCAACGGTACATACTGCTCTAGAAGACAGCGCGTATGTTTTCCCATTCTCACGAATCTCCATTGAACCTGGGTAAACTCTAATATTATCACCATGTTTGGTTGATAGCTTTTCAGCCGACTCTAGGATAACTGGCGTGCCTATCTCGCTCTTATTAACTAGGTGTGGAAAAGCGTCTATATAGCCGCCATATTTGGGGGGAACCTTATAAATTACAACAGCAGCCTTCTCATCAATATTTACACGTGTTAGAGTCCCCTCAATCATTCTAAAGCATATCTCAACAAAATCATCTTTTAAAAGTGATAGGATTGGTATTATCTCCGGGTCGCCTGGCCTGCTATTATTTTCCAGAATCATTGGCCCCTTACTCGTGTGTATAAATGCTTCGTAAAACGGTATCCCTCGAAGACTTGGATTCGAGCTTCCACCTTTAAGATTCTCAAATATTTTCTCGACAATAATCCTCTCTTTCTCCCAATCCTCAGTTCTCATGAATGGCAAAACATATCCCCTATCTTTATATGTGCCCATGCCGCCAGTATTTGGTCCTCTGTCACCATCGAAAGCTCTTTTATAGTCCCTCGTTTCCGGCAATGGAACGATATGTTTGCCATCGCAAAAGGCCTGAAAACTTGATTCCTCACCCTCAATTTTCTCCTCAACTATAACTGGCCCAAACTTAAAGTTGGCTAAGAAGTGCTCTAAAATTTCCTCGCGAGTATTAAAGTGATCTCCCCAAACTCCAACGCCCTTACCGGCAGCAGGAGCATCTGGTTTAACAGCCACCTTATTCTCGAGTTCATCTAACCATTTAAACAAGTCCCTTTTGACATCATCTAGATCCCTATAGTCTTTAGGGTCAAAGACCTTAAACCTCGGATTTACCTCTGGGGCAACTTCCTGAAAGAGTGTCCTCTGTGCAACCTTGCTCTTTTCAAGAGCATAATCCTTAGTTGGGCAGATTATTGGAATGTGAAGTTTACTCTCAATTAAATCCCTTACGCCTTCGATTATTGGCTTTTCTGGGCCAACTATTCCGAAGTCAATTTTATCCTTATGCTTTTCAGTAAAACTGTATATGGCATTAACATTGAGATCCGGGATTACAACATGCTCTTTAGCCCTATTAACATTAAATGGATTTCTCTGCTTATCAGCAATATAGAGCTCAACAGTGTACTCTTGGCTTCTCATGAAAGCATCAACCATAGCAGCCTCCCTAGAACCATAGGAAATGACGAGAATGCCAACGCGCTCCATCAGTATCACCACTTGCAATCTATTAGATTTAGTAATTCATCTACGTAAAAGTTTTATGAGTCCGTTACAATCTCCCTGAAATTAAAGATAGGGGTTCTTTCCTCCCTTATCACAACTGAGCTTCGACTAGATCAGTTATTACCTTGGAAGATAGCAAGTCTTTTAAGGATACCATGTATTAAAGAAGGAATTGGTTAAAGAGGAAAGATGCCTTATGAAAGACCCCCCTGCAGTAATCGGTGTAGGTAGAACTAGATTTGGTGAGCATTACGAGCTGGATCCAGAAGACTTGATTGATGAGGCTGGCTTAATGGCTTTGGATTCTGCTGGAATAGAGCGCAAAGATTTAGATGCCTGCTTTATTTCAGACTATCTTTTACAAGTTACTAACAAGATAGGTTTAGAGGAGGGGTTCATATCTCAGCTACTAGAGATGAATATACCCATTGAGAGAATGAGATCCTTTAGCTCAGCGCTACTTAATGCCTGTAATGCCATAGAAGCCGGCAAATACGAGGTTGTTCTCGTTGGTGGGATGGAAAAGATGACCGATAGATGGAGTAAAATTAGGGATAACTTAATGCTCCTTGTGGATCACTGGAGCTACTATGCTGGTGGGACGCCTGAAACTAATCATGAATTGCTTCTTAGAGAATATATAAAGGAATATAATATACACGGTGACGACCAGCAGAAGCTCATGACGACGCTTGCCCACATATCCGTTAAGAACCACCGTAATGCAGTATGGAATGAATATGCGCATTTCCGTAGGGAAATAGATGTCAAAAGGGTTTTTGCAGCTAGGGCTGAAGAGCGAAAAACTCTAGGGTTATACGATTTTGCTCCTATATCCGACGGTGCAACCGCCCTGATATTAGCAAGTCCCCGAAGGGCTAAGGAATACACTGATAACATGGTATATGTTCTTGCCTCATCTCTAGCAACAGATTTCATTTCATATCCATCTAGGTCGCATAGAGCCGGTTTCATTGCAAGTAGGATAGCTATGGAAAAAGCCTTAAAAATGGCGAATATAAGCCTAAATGACATAAAACTGCTGGAGGTTTACGATCAATCAACAGTTCTCGAGATGATATCGCTTGAAGATCTAGGTTTTGTCGAGAAGGGTACTGCCTGGATAAAACTCTATGAGAATTTTGAAGACTTTAAGGGGTTCTACGATGCTGACGGAAAGCAGGTTTACGTGAATACAAATGGTGGACTGAAAGCCGATGGAAACCCGCTTGGTGCAACAGGTGGAGCGCAAGTCTTTGAGGTTGTGAAGCAAATTAAGGGTGAAGCGGGTCAGAGACAAATTAAGCCGGATGGCGATCTACTTTATGGCTGTGTTCAAGAGATCGAAGGTTTTGGAACAAAAGTTTACGTTCATATTTTAGGGAGGGAGAAGAGTGGGCAGTGAACCAATAGAGAGAAGAGTTTCATACGCAGGGGATAGGCTTAAGGGGAGTAGATGTC
>JAGTRH010000133.1 GCA_018396795.1 Candidatus Bathyarchaeota archaeon | reverse complement strand
CTTGGACCGTACATCCTGCAGGATTCTGACCCAACAGGATACTGGTTCCTGCTTAAGCTAAGGGACGATTGGCAACGCACAAGCGTTGGGGTATGGTGTCAAGATGCTGGGCTTCTGCCCGGGCCGAAGTACATACTGGCTGTTGCGCATGAGACTGAGGAATCTAAAATCTTAGCTCAATCAAGACATGAACTTGACTGGATATTCGATGTTACAACCGAATCTTGGTTGGCATTAAGAGGGCTGAGCGCCACAAGTAGAAGCTGGTTTAAAGATTATCCTTGGATATTCCCATATGACTGCACGGCTAGAGGCATATTCTTGAACTGTGCAAAATATCCATATAATATTACAGATGTAAGATGGGCGCTAGCATTAGCCATTAATGCAACAGAAGTTATGATAACAGCCTTTGACGGCTGCCAAATCTTTGTACCTGTACCCGCAGGAATGGCATACCCAGTTTTCAAGAAGTGGCAGCTTGGACTTAAAGATGCGCTTCTTGAATTCACATTAACGCTGCCAGATGGATCCAAAATTAAGCCGTTCGATCCAACATTACCTAATAAAATAGCAGAATACGCCCTGTCAAAGGGCTATATTGAGGAGTTAAGGTTCCCGGTGGAGGAAATATGGGGACCCGGATGGTGGAAGTTCGCTCCTGATGCTGCCAAGAAGCTGCTGGAGGCTCATGGGTTCTCTAAAGGCGCTGATGGTAAATGGAGACTGCCCGACGGAAGCGTTTGGTCAATTACAGTGAATGCGCCAACATATGAATTAGACTCAACAAGAATGAGCATGGCTGTAGCTGAGTGCTGGAGAAAGTTTGGTATTGATGTTACCGTTAATGTGCTGGAGGGAACCCCGTTCTGGAACGAATATAACTATGGCTACTTCGAAGTTGGAGGCTACTGGGGTCTTGGCGCCCAGGACCCAACCCTTGTAGGCAGAGTATATGAAGGGTTCCATTCAAGATACTATAGGCCTGAAGGCGAATACATGGGTATCGGAGTAAGATATAACAGTCCAGAGCTTGACGCCTTAATAGATGAGGTTATGGCGACATCTCCATTCGATCCTAAGGCTGAAGAACTAACTCGAGACATTCTACTGCATCTTGTTGCCAATATGCCAATGATTTACATGTTCGACTGCAAGAAGTTCTCACCATATGACACTGCATACTGGGTAGGCTTCCCGAACGCTGCGAACCCATACTGGTCGTTCCTATATTGGTGCGCTGGCGCTAAATGGATTCTACCACATCTTAAGCCAACAGCCGCCCCAGGCGTAACGACAGTGACGACAACCGTTACAACAACTTCGACGACAACTGCAACGACGACTAGGTTAACAACCACAACTGTGACGACAACCAGCGTAGTAACGACGACTACGACGAAAACTGCGGCTGCGGAAACAGTGACGACAACCTTGACGACTACTAGGGAGGTGACTGTTCCAACGATGGATGTTGCCAGCGTTGCAGGAGCAGGCATAGTTGCCCTAATAGTCGGTGTAGCGGCAGGCTGGTTCATAGGATCAAGAAAGAAAACAGCATAAAAAACAAACAAAACACCCAAACCCCCTTTATTTTTTATAATTTTGAAGGTTCGCAACGATATATGACAGTATGATATTGAGAATGTTACATGATAAACCTTATTTTAACTCATGTTAACTTCATTTCTTCTTTTATCACCACAGTTTCTCGTGAGGAATAACGATTTTGAGTAAAGTATATAGACCCGTTCTTGAGAAAAATATGTAGGATACTGAGGTTGCGGAGAAAAACTATGAAGAATCCGGGATTGAAGAAGTTTAAACCTTTAATCGCACATATGCTAAGCAGACTGCTGTTCTTCCTTCTGACGGTTTGGATTGGACTTACAGTGACATTTGTTATATCTCGGGCAAGTCCAGTGGATCCCAGTGTAACCTTAATTTCCAGGTTGCTATCTATGGGTGCGCATCTCAGACCGGAGGAGATCCTAGCAATGAAGCAGCAAATTATGGAACTTTATGGTTTAGAAAAACCCCCATACCTACAATATCTCTCATTTTTGAAAGGCGTTCTCTCAGGAAACTTCGGTCCCTCCTTCACCTCTTTCCCCACTCCCGTTATTGACCTAATATATAATTCTCTTCCGTGGACGATCCTCATGTTAGGGTTCTCCACAATACTATCATGGGTGATAGGAAACATTATTGGTGTGCTGGCGGCAATCTTCAGCAAAAAACGTATATCAAAAGCATTAGAATGGATTTCTATGAGCCTTTATCCGGTTCCATACGTAATATTAGCTCTTCTGCTTTTCCTACTCTTCAGCCTCGTTATTCCAATCTATAAGGGTGTTGGAGGCGCAGGGATGACCAAGTTCTCACTCTCCTTTTCTTTCATAGCCGAAGCATTTAAGCGCCTTTCTATACCCGCCATATCCATCATTATACTTTCAGCTGCTTCTTGGTTTCTATCAATGAAGGCTTTAGCGTTAAGCGTGAAGGGTGAGGACTTTGTTAATTATGCCGTCATAAGGGGGTTAAGTCGAAAAACCATCACTAAATATGTTACTCGACACAGTCTATTGCCTCAGATAACCGCACTTGCGCTTAGTCTCGGATACATCTTCAATGGCGCTTTAATCACTGAACACATCTTCTCCTATCCCGGTTTAGGAAGACTGCTCTATCAGGCCATTACTGGTGCCGACTACAATTTAATGCTGGGAATACTGTCCTACTCCATAGTGGGAGTGGCCACTGCGGCTCTCATCTTAGATCTGATTTACCCACTTATAGATCCCAGGATTAGATATGGTGGTGGTTAAAAGAAAGATGAGAATCACAAAATCCTTGGCGATAACCATCGGCGTATTAGCAGCCCATTTAATCTTCGCTTACATACTTCCCTACTTTGCCCCCTATGATCCTAGAAGATGGGCAACCGTCCCCAGGGATATGCCTCCATCAAATGCTTTCCTATTTGGCACTACAACAGTTGGGCAAGATTTATTCTGGTTAAGCTCCTACGCATTAAGGAACTCGATCACTCTGGGCATTTTAACAGCTTCCATATCTATATTAATAGCCTTCCTACTTGGAGCTACCGCTGGCTTTGTGAAAAAACCGGCTTTACATAACATATTAACCTTATGCATCGATAGTTTTTCTTTAATTCCCGGGTTGCCAGCCCTAATAGTCCTCACTTATTCCTGGAGGAAATATTTAAGTCCCATCTTAATAGCCTTAATATTATCAATATTTGGTTGGGCTTGGCCTTCGAGGTCAGTAAGATCCTTAATATTAAGCCTGAGAGAAAGACCTTTCACCCATACGGCTCTTCTCTCCGGATACAGCATGATTGAGATATTTTTTAAAGAATACCTTCCGTACATAATAAAGTGGTTAGCGGTTTCATTCTTAGGGCTGTTAACGTGGGCTATAGGTATGGAGACCACGATAGCAGTCTTCGGTTTATCCACATTAGAAGAAGCAACCATAGGATCAATACTTTATTGGGCTTTGCAGTATCAAGCCATCTTAAGGGGGATATGGTGGTGGCCTATAATCCCAATACTTCTGCTCACAACATTGATAGTAACTATATATCAACTTTCTAACATGATCGGTGAACTTTTAGGAGCAAGATAAACATGGACCTTATTCTCAGGGGCCTAAACATTAAAGGCGGCTACGAGATGTCAAAGATCTATGTAGACGCTGTGAATAACGTATCTCTGGAGCTATATAAGAATGAAATCTTCGGAATAGCCGGCGAATCTGGATGCGGAAAATCAACACTGGTAAAAATACTCTACGGCTACATCGAACCGCCCCTGAAATTAAAAAGCGGCTTCATAGAGCTACATTCAAATGATGAGAAATCATTCATGATATCCTCGCTTAGTTTAGATGACCTTAGAAAAACAGTTTGGTGGAAACATATCTCCTATATTCCCCAAAACTCAATGAACGTTTTAAACCCAACCACAAGGGTAAAAGATCATTTCGCTGAAATGTATAAAACATACACGGGGATGAAGAAGAAAGAAGCCTATGCCATGGCGCGGAAATACGTGGAGGATTTCGGTTTGCCAAGCGATGCTCTTCAAGCTTTCCCCCATCAGCTAAGCGGAGGCATGAGGCAGAGAATAGTGATCGCTGTGGCGCTGCTACTCCAGCCATCTGTGGTTTTAGCGGATGAGCCCACATCAGCCTTAGACGTGATTAATCAACGTGCTGCTTTAATGTTTCTCAAAAAAGCCCATGAGAGACTTAAAAACACAATCGTCCTAGTATCTCATGATATGGGAATACACTCCGTTCTAACTGATAGAATGGGTGTAATGTATGCTGGAAATATCGTTGAGGTCGGAGGAACCCAAGCGATATTCGAGAAGCCCTTACATCCATACACTAAAGCGCTAATAGAGTCTCTGCCAAGGCTCGGTGATAAATCCCAAAGAACCGGCCTTAAGGGGCAGCCTCCAGACCTTAGGCAGCCGCCCTCCGGATGC
>JAGTRH010000132.1 GCA_018396795.1 Candidatus Bathyarchaeota archaeon | reverse complement strand
CCGCAAAAACAGCCTATTACACTCCATTAATGAATAAAGTCAAAGTTATATTTTCTACTTTGGAGGACTGCATAAAAACTGCGTGTCTAGAGTGAAAGAGTTTTATGGCGACTATAAATCCTTGACCTAATTTTGTCGATTACCTCAGCAGCCCTATTAGTTAAGGGCACCTTTGCTCTTTCAAACTTTTCCTTTGGAGTTTTCAGCGGGCGTGTTGCATCTACACCAACCTTAGCTGTTAAACCGGTCTCCATATCTGCTGAGGGATCAAGCGTTGACCCTCTAACATTCGGGATTAGTATCAAGTCTTCATCCGCCTGAAAGCGGGTTGCAACGGCCCACTCAACCTCCTCCAGATTAAAAACGTTTATGTCGGCATCGACAACAATTGCATGCTTTAGGCTTGGGTGTGCAGCAAAAGCTGCTAAAAGAGCATTTTTAGCGTCACCATCAGTTTGTTTCTCAATTGAGATTACGGCATGAAGCCATCCACAGCCTCCGAGCGAAAGATTAACGGCCCTAACATTAGGAACAACCCTTGAGACAGCATCGTAGATGGCAGCTTCCCTAGGCAAGCCCATCAGCAGCATATGCTCTGGCCCCCCAGGTAGAAGCGCCTGATAGATGTAATTTTCTCTATGCATCACATTAACAACCTCCACAATTGGTTGAAGCCTCTGCGCATCATAAGCTCCTGTTATATCAACAAATGGTCCCTCTAGAGTCTCTTCTGCGCGTAATATCTTCCCCTCAAGAATTATTTCAGACTCAGCTGGCGCATAAGCCTCAACTTTTTCGCATTTTATTAGCTTTAGATTGCCCTTAAGCAAACGGTTGGCCACTTCATATTCACTAACCCCGAAGGGTGGCGATGAAGCAGCCGCCAAGAGTACTGCTGGATGAACACCTATCGCTATTGCAACATCCAAGTCTCTACCAGCATCCTTAGCCATACTCCACAATTTAAATAAGTGTCTCGGAACAAGCCTGATTGCTAACCGCTTATTATCTAATACTAAAAGTCTATGAACTGAAACGTTTTCTATCCTCCCGTCGGGGCTTCTGGCCGATATAATAGCCGCTGTTATGTAAGGCCCAGCATCTCGCTCAAAATGCCTTAAAATAGGGATCCTTGAGAGTTTAGGCTCCTCTACAACCTCTTTAACCGGCGCGTCATCAACTATTCTTGGGGCTTCTGGTTTACTCATCGCATTAAGAATCACGTCGTATAATTTCTCTTCTGTTGTTTCCAAGGCCTTACATAACCTCTTTCTAGTTGCACAGATGTTTCCAACAACCTTTATGTCATATCCTTCAACATTATCAAAGGAAACTATTGGAACATTAGGTGTTGATATAGCCTTCATAATCGCAGAGATCTCAAAGAACGGTGAGACTCTTTCCTCTATGTGAACCACTTCGTTAAGCTCCTCCATAACCTTAAGAAAATTCCTAAGGCTCATGCCTCTCTTCTCCTCCTCAATATTTTCTCCAAGAGCCTTACAAACACCTGCCCAGCCCTAGCCTCATCTAGAGTTTTCACAAAAACTGAAACTAATGCCATCTTGCCTGTAGCCGCAGCGAACCTCTCCGCAATTGACCTAGCAATAATTACATTGCGTTCACCTAAAAGTGTTGATGAAATAGGCATTCTGGAAATCTCGGGCTTAGTTAGTATTGAAACAGAGAGTGTCCCGAGATTGTCTTCTTCCCCTTCGCTTAGTAACACTAAATATGAGTTCCCCAATTCTATAACTATAGCTGATAATCTTATACCATTCTCGGTTGCTTCTTCACGAAAAACTTTTGCTTCTCCCATTGACCTATCAACCAGCCTTAAATTTTAGAGAATAGCCTTCTTAACTCCTCACCATTTTTTCTCCACCAGTTGAAGAGTATCCTTAAATCGATTCCTATATTGAAGTTGCGTACTCCGAGATCGATGTATTTTTTCGCTTCTTCAACGCTGCCTATTTCCGCCCTTGGAGCAATGCCCATTTCCAGGGCTGTTTTAATCATTTTTTCCTCCGCTTCTCTAACTTTAGGATGATTTATTTCTCCCGGAAGTCCAATACTAATCGAGTAGTCGACTGGTCCGAACTGCACCATATCAATGCCTTTAATGGATAAAATTTCCTTGAGGTTCTCAATTGCGGACTTTTTCTCTATCATTAATGCGACCACAGCGTCTTCGCAGATCTTCACTACATCAGCTGGTGAGGCTAAGGCACCTATATAACCAACCCTCCTATCCATTCTATAGCCATTCATACCCCTTGGCTCAGTCCTAATAGCTCTAACAGCTTCTTCAGCGTCCTCTACAGTTCTTATATCTGCAAAAAGCACATTCTGAATGCCAGCTGCGAGAGCCCTCTCGGCTAAATAAACTCTAGGCTGCTGATCTATCTTTATCATAGTTGAGATCCCAGCTAGCTCTGCTGCCCTAGCAAGATTATCTAAGTCATGTAAGTCATAGGGGCCATATTCACTTAAGAATTCAACATAGTCGTATATGCCAGTATAACCGATCACCTCAACTAAGCCAGCCCATGGGCAAATTATTCTTGTCCCAATGGTCGGCTCACCTTTTCTCAGAAGTTCCCTAAGCCTATTAACTCTCAATCACATTCCCCCAGACTTATATACACATTCTTAGCGCTATACCTATAAAAGTTAGCATGAGATTCTATTTAAAGTAAATTTCATTTATTTAGGCGGCTTAGTATAAGATGGAGATGGAAACATAATTGTCCCGCCAAAATGAAAATGAAACGTTTCTGAGAGCTAAAGAGATTCTGAAAATTCTGAAGAACAATTTTTCCATTCCAGAAATCTCGGATATCTCAAAAAACCCATTCGAGGTTTTAGTAAGAACTGTCATAAGCCAATCCACAGCTGAGGTGAATACAAGAAGAGCCTTTCAGAATCTCTTAACTAAAATGCCTATAACGCCGGAAAATTTGGCTCAAGCTAGCATAAGAGATATAGAGGAGGCATTGAGAGTCGCAGGTCTTTATAAGAATAAATCAATCATCCTTAAAAAGATCTCATCAATAATAATTGAGAGATTTAATGGTGATCTTAACTTCATATATACGTTACCGTTAAATAAGGCTAGGGAGAGACTGCTAAGTTTACCTGGAGTTGGACCTAAAACTGCGGATATAGTTTTACTATTCTGCGCTAGGAAACCAGTTTTGCCCATAGACACTCATGTGAATAGGGTATCGAAGAGACTTGGCTTAGTGCCGGAAGAAGAGAAAAAATATGACGCCATTAGAAAGAGGCTTGAGAAATTATATGCTCCAGAAGAGTATTTCGATGTTCATATGCTTTTCATAGCCTTAGGGAGGAAATTTTGTAAATCCTTAAAGCCGCTCTGTTCTAAATGTCCACTCGATAAATTTTGCCCCTCAGCAGAATTTTAAGGGCTTCCAGGAACAATCTCGATTTCATTTCCATTATCATCTAACCTTATCTGCCCAACATGAACACTCGATACGGTATCTTCTACATTAGTATAAACTTTTAGTATCCCCCTTTCAAAGTCAACACAATGAATAATCCCAATACCTAGAACATTGCCTTCACTGTCCTCTAGGGCTACAAGCAGACCTTTCTCATCTCCCTCACGTATAACCTTCACTGGCTTATTAAGTACGGCTGTAAGTTTGGTTTTTTCATCGTCGCTTAGCTTGGCCTCCTCCTTTAAAACCAAAATTATAAAGTTCTGCAGATTCTCGCAGTAAACAACTTTTTTACCTACGCTCTCTTCAATTTTCCCTTTGAGAGGTTGGTCAATTTTACCCCTAATCTCTAAGTTTCCGCCTACTTTTATCCAGCTCAACGGCATCGAGCGTACCTTGGCATCTCTTAAATACCTTTTATATGATGCTTCTCTAATTATCTTCCTTGTTTCTCGATCCCTCTTTTTTATATTCTTAGGCGACTCGGACACTAACACCTCAGCTCCCATATTGACCAGCGAGTCTGTTATGGACTTTAAGATTTCACTGCTCTCCAATGCTATAACGAGGTTGGGCTCTAATCTCTCGATTAAGCGACATTTATAACTCACAGCCTCGTCTCCCTCAACCCAACCATCAGTATTAATAACAATAAAGTCTGAGCCCAATCTTACAGCTTTATTTCTTAATTCTACTAGACCGTTTATTGTTTGCTCGATTACTTTGTAGGGGCTCGTAATGCCTATGAAAACCAATTGATCGGGTTTAAGGTTAAATGGATCAATAATTGGCTTTTTTACGACGCTTAAACCCAATGTTCCAGGAGGCCCTATATCCGATTGCCCTAGATCCCCATCTATTAGGGCTACCTTGCGCCCCAAGCTTAAAGCCAAGTTAGTTAAGTATATGCAGAAGCTAGTTTTTCCCGAGTCTATTCCACCTATCACAGCAACTTCGACTCTACCGTCTACTGATAGCACCTTGTTTGCCGCGTCCTTCCATGAAGGTGGTATGGGGTCTTCATCAATTATACTACATGAGGCTGCGTTTCCAAGCAGTATTTCAATCTGAGAATCATCTACCGCTTCCATA
>JAGTRH010000131.1 GCA_018396795.1 Candidatus Bathyarchaeota archaeon | reverse complement strand
TTAAAAAGATCATTCCAGAATGGGTTAGAATCATGCGCGTCCAAAGAGATGTACCGGCATATATGATTGAAGCCGGAGTAAAGAATAGTAATCTTCGCGAGATTGCCCTAAAAATGCTTAAGGACGAAGGCATTCGTTGTAAATGTATAAGATGCCGAGAGGTCGGGCATAGGTGGCTTAGAGATCACGTTAGGCCTGATCCAAACAATATCAAGGTTTTAGTTAAGCGCTATGAAGCATCGGGCGGTGAAGAGTTCTTTATATCAGTTGAGGATCCCTTGAATGATGTTCTAATCGGGTATTTGAGGTTAAGAATTCCATCCAACATGGCTCATAGACCTGAAATATCTATGAAAGAGACTTCAATAATTAGGGAACTGCGCATTCTTGGACCGCTCGTCCCGGTTGGTAAGCCTGCTGGCGAGGAATATCAGCATAAGGGTTTTGGCAAGCTTCTTCTTGAGAAAGCTGAAGAAATAAGCATTGAGCAAGGCTGTAAAAAGATTCTTGTCACAAGTGCTTTGGGAACAAAGCGGTACTATGTGCGTTTGGGCTACACTTATGATGGGCCGTATATGAGCAAAAACCTATAAAAAGGAAGAATTCAATAATTTAGGAGATTTCCGAAGTTCCATATAACTGGAGTAACAAGTATCTCTTGAGGCATGTGGGTGATGTGGGCGATGAAGGTTGCGGATAAGTTTGAAAAGGTTAGCGAGATGGCGCGTAGAAGGGGCTTCTTCTGGCCCTCTTACGAGATTTATGGTGGTGTAAGTGGCTTTATAAACTGGGGGCCGCTCGGCTCAGTTATGAAGCGTAAGATAGAAGATAAGTTCAGAGATATCTTTCTAAGAAAATTAAACTTCTATGAGATTGAGACTCCAATAATAGCCCCCGAGCGAGTTTTTAAAGCCTCTGGTCATGTTGATCACTTTAAGGAGCCGATGGTTGAGTGTGAAAAATGTAAGAGAAAATTTAGGGCGGACCATTTACTCCAAGAGTTTGCTAAATTGAGTTCACAAGAGACTGATAAAATGGGGCTACAGGAGATAAGAGAGGAAATTGAGCATCATGATATCAGATGCCCTGATTGCGGTGGTGCGCTTGCTGAACCAAAATATTTCTTAACAATGTTCCAAACAAACATTGGACCTTACTCCGAGAGCATCGGTTTCGGTCGTCCAGAAGCCGCTCAGGGAATATTTGTTGAGTTTAAGCGCTTACATGAACAAGTTAGGGAACGCTTGCCAATAGGTTTCGCTCAGATAGGGCATGCTTTAAGGAATGAGATATCGCCCAGACAGGGACCCATAAGACTTAGGGAGTTTACAATAATAGATTTAGAATTCTTCTTTGATCCAGAGAAGCCTCAATGTCCATTTTTAAATGAGATTGCGGATGAAAAATTAAGGCTCGTTTTAGCTGAGAATAGGCTTAAAGGTATTGAAACACCCGTTGAATTATCTGTTAAAGATATTGTAACAAAGGGTTACGTTATAGTTGAATGGCAAGTTTACTTTATGGCCTTAGCTAAACGCTTTGTTACAAGTTTGGGTATTCCGGAAGATAAGCAGCGCTTCATAGAGAAGCATCCTTGGGAGAGAGCTCACTACTCAGCTCAAGGCTTTGACCAAGAAGTTTATCTTGATCGATGGGGTTGGGTTGAAGTAGCGGGCTTCAATTATAGAACAGACTACGATTTGAAAGGCCACATGATAGAAAGCAGCGTAGATATGAAGGTTTTTAAACCAGGTGATGAAGAAACTATGCGTAGTGAAGTGAGAGTAAAACCATTAATCCAAAACATAAATCAAGCGTTTGGCGAGAAGGCGCCAGAAATTATAAATGCACTCCAGAATGTTGACCCGGAGGCTCTTTTAACGGCATTTAATAAACAGGGTTTCTACGAGATAAGCGACTTAAAGGTTACATCTGAACATGTTGAGGTCATCCGCGTCGAGGTTAGAGAGAAAGGTAGAAGGTTTATTCCGCATGTTATTGAGCCTAGTTTCGGGTCAGATCGCCTTGCTTACGCCACGCTGGAATATGCCTATACGGTTAAAGATGATAGAGTTATTCTTAGGTTACCTAGAGATATTGCTCCAATTCAGTTGGCTGTTCTACCTCTAGTGAGCAGGGATGGGCTTCCTGAGAAGGCCAGAGACGTTTATGAGCTTCTAATTGACGAGGGCTATATGGTTGAATACGACGAGTCCGGCTATATTGGTAGGCGTTACGCTCGATTTGACGAGATAGGTGTTCCTCTCTGCATCACGATAGACTACCAAACCATTAAAGATGACACTGTAACGATACGTGATAGAGATACGTGGAGGCAGGTTAGGGCTGATGTAAAAATGCTTCCATGGCTCCTATATAATTATTTCCGCTATAAAATTAATTTCGAGGATTTAGGCTCTCCGGTCGAGAGGTAAGCGCTGAGAGTTTAGTAGGTAAATTTTTAAACTATGTCGTTCTATTTTCATTTGAGGAACTACATTAAATATTTAGGGCTGGGGATTACCATTGGTGTTTCCAATAGAAGCCGAACCGCGAGCAAAAAGGAGGGCTTTAAACCTCTGTCAAGACCATTTGAGAAAAGTCATTGAAGTAGCTCGAAAAACTGCGCAAATAGTTGATGCCTTTGTCGCACATGATAAGGACTCTGTTACTCACCTCTACGAAGATGTTCAAAGGCTTAGTGATGAAGTTGCCGACTCAAAAAGAGTGGTTACGCAGGAGCTCATTAGCATAGGTGCTATACTACTCAACCGTGAGGATTTTTTGAGGTTCATTTACGTGACAAGTGAACTAGCTGAATTATATAAGGGGATATCATTCCGAATATTGGCTATAATTGAGCGAAAGTGGGATATCCCATCCGATATCAAGAAGGGCATAGCGGAACTCTCTGGCGCCGTATTTAACGCGATGATGAGACTTAGGGACACCGTGTTTGCGCTAAATTATGGTTCACCGCAGATATCTGAAAAAGCTAAGGATGTCGAGAACGCTGAAAGAGAAGTTGACAATCTTTATAGAAGATTAGAGATATCGCTTCTTGAGCGAAATATGGATTTATCAAGAATGCTCTTGACAAGAGATGTAATACAGCTTCTGGAGGATACAGCTGACAAGATTGAGGATGCATCAGACGCTACAAGAATACTCGCGCTCGCCCTCTAGGAGGCATTACTGAAATAATGACTGATAAAAAAGGAAAGATTGAAGCGGAGTTCTTAGAAAATTTTCTAGTCGTATGGAAGCCGAAGGACGGTTCAGAACTTTATAAAATGGGTTTTTATGGAAAACCATTAGGAATACCTAAGCCCAAAAGCCCTGACTTTAATGTTCCATTAATTCTTGATTTAATGGAAGGATTATATCTACTGGAGAAAGGAGTTATCAGCGTCTTTGAGGGGACTGAAAAAAATACTGTCGGCGTTAAAATTCTTAAAAATAGGGCGAGAAAAGTCTATGAGAACTTTGACATTAAATACGCTGTATACAAGGATCTGCGGGAACGTGGGCTTATTGTGACGCCAGGTGTAAAGTTTGGATGCGACTTTGCAGTATATAAACAGGGTCCAGGACTGGAACATGCGCCATATATGGTTTCAGTTAAAAGTCGGAGAGATGAGATAACGGCTACAGAAATAGTTAAAGCTGGGCGACTGGCGACAACGGTTAGAAAGCGATTTATTATAGCTGTTCCAGACCTAGAAAAGGATAGAGTAGAATACTTAATTTTCAAGTGGTTTAAGGCCTAAGAGCATCTTCAAACTAAAATTTTAGTTGTAATTTGGCATTTTTACAGGCTTATTCTTTCTATGCTCGTGAATTAGTGTCTCTGCAATTAGGCAGAAGTAGTCTACATTTCCGACATTTTTGTCTCTTTTGATTCCTCCTCCACGATCCTCACGTTTACCTGCACAATATCTTCTGTTATCACGTTTCCTCTAACAGTTCTTCGCCTTCTCTCTCCTTTATTCTTCGGCTTAAACCCAACTCCGCCGCTTAAGAGGACTTCAGTCTTCACTCCACCATGAACGTCAGGTCTCATTGGGAAACCATCCTTATCGCTTCCGCCAGTTACCATTAGTTTTACGCCTGGCATTCCAACAACTGACCCATCAATAATGTCGCCTATTCTTTTACCTATAAGCGGAATAGCTCTAGCGCCCTCAATCTCAAATGCTTTAGACCCACCAGTTTTCGGATCAGAAACTATTATCTTAAACTTCGCCATTTATCATACACGCCCTTGATAGAGATAATTCTTGAAAAAGAAATCTTTACCATATAAACCATTCGCATATAAAGTGAAATATTTCTGGTAGATAGATGCGAAATAAATGAGGTTCTACTGCTTGGAGCAGTAGCAAGCATAACAGTTTTCATTGATAAGGTTTCTTCAATTCTTATCTCCTTCATTTCATCCTCCTCATGAATATAGAACTCACGCGCTTCTAAAAACTCTTTTAGGGCTCTAGATTCAGCAATATAATCCGTGCTTGTAATGTTCATGTACTGAAATACATAATGTCTCACTATAGCTGAGAAAAGTATGGCATTAAGT
>JAGTRH010000130.1:312-4596 GCA_018396795.1 Candidatus Bathyarchaeota archaeon | reverse complement strand
ACGAGAAGGCTTTAATAACCTATGAGGAGCTGAAGAAGGAGGAGGGGGATAAGATAAAAAGCATATTCCTATGGATGCCGCTCATAGACCAGGTTGAGGGAATAGCTGCAAACTACAGGAGGATGATTCTGCAGAAGCTCAAGGAGAAGCTCGCGTTCGTGGAGAGCAACGAGCTCTACCACTGCGGCAAGGAGAGTCATAAAATACTCGTTTTCGACGAGGCTGTTGAAAACCTTTTCAAATGCCCAGTGTGCGGCGACCCCCTGTTCAGAATGAACAAGGAGGAATACTTGAGGAAGCTGAACACGCTGATAAGAACAATTGAAAATGAGGAGAAAGAGTAGAATACCGAGCGAAGAAAAATGCGTGAAGATCCTCCTAGAGGAAGGAGTCACCAGCAGTGTTCTCAGACACGTTTTGAAAGTAAACGAGGTTGCTAAAGACCTAGCTGACAGAGTGGAGTCGAAAGGATACCGCGTGAACAAGAAGCTGGTTGCTGCAGGAGCACTGCTCCACGACATTGGAAGAGCAGTCACCCACGATGTTTCACACGGCGTAATAGGCGGCCAAATAGTGAGGAGAAGGAAACTTGGCGAGCGGCTCGCGAGAATAGTTGAGAGACACGTGGGAGCAGGAATATCCGAGGAGGAGGCTGAGAGGCTGAAACTAGGCTCCATAAGCCTAATCCCGGAGACGATTGAGGAGAAAATAGTCTGCTACGCCGACAAGCTTGTAGACGGCGATAAGAAGGTAGAGTTCACGGAAACCCTGAAATACTTCAAGGAGAAACTGGGCGCAGACCATCCGGCGATAAGAAGGCTTGAAGAGCTGGACCAGTTTTTCCAAGAAATCCTCCGAAAAAACAACGAAGGCAGAAAACCAGAGAATCACCAACCTTAAAAAAGAATAAAACTTAAACAACAGTTTAAAGGAAACATTTTTATCCACCCTAAAACACTCAGCAACCAGGACCCGTAGCTCAACCTGGTTAGAGCGCTGGGCTTTTAAACCAAGCGCGCGCTATGAAGAAACCCAGATGTTGCGGGTTCAATTCCCGCCGGGTCCGCTACTCATATGCTCAAGAAAAAATTTAATAGTTGGAGCTTAATGAAGAAGCAGGGGGCCAGTGGCCCAGCCTGGTTAAGGCGCCCGGCTGATAACCGGGAGATCGCCGGTTCGAACGCGTTGACTGCCGAAAATCCGGCCTGGCCCACTTTTCACAAGATTTCTTTGCTCTACTGCACATCATCGTCTTATCTGTTTAACTATCGCTATCATCTGTCCTTGCCGAAAAGCATACGTTAGTTAGCTTAAAAGCTCAACCCAATTATCATTCAATAGGAGTAATTAACCCTGAGCTCATGAATAGGTTCGTTGAAATTGAATATCTTCGCGAGACGGATTTCTTTAAAGACTACTCATTTTAACTTCTCACGCTAAGAAGTTTTAAAAATGATATCTTTAGATGTCTAATTTCCGAAAAGTTTATAAGAAGTAAAAGAAAAATAAAATAGTTTTTGATGATAGTAAGTAAGAAAGATTTAGAGAAAAGGCTATATTTGCGCGTAGTTTCCTTAATCGTCCTCGCGATTTCACTTTTTTCGATAACGTCTCAAGCAGAAAGCTTCAGCATAGTTTCCAACCCAAGTCCTCCACCACAGGGCAGAGTGGGGGAATATTACTCAGTGAAGTTTAGAACCACTTTACCCCCTGGCTACAAGTTATCTTGGCAATGTGACCCAGCGAACCCTGTGCCCGGCTTAAGCTTTTCAACCATGAGCAACGTGGAAGAGATAACCCTAAGCGGAACCCCTACGCAAGCAGGAACCTTCACTTTTACCTTAAGAGCGGTCTATAAGGAGAGTGTAACGGCGCAGTTCACCATAACGATAAAACCCTATTTCAACATAATCGTTCAGCAGATTGAACCCGTTGACCAGCGGGCCCCTGGCCTTCCTCCCCGTCCCAGGAATATATATGAAGGAGAGTATTGCCGTTTCGAGATTTATACGGATCATCCCGATGGGATGAACGCTCGAATAAGCTGGACGGTGACCGGGTCTGTCCCAGGCTTGGTAGTTAAGCCCTTGAAAGGCTATACCTTAATGAATAGCCCCATTATTTTCATAGAGGGAAACGCATCAAGAGCGGGTACGTATTGGGTTGAAGTTACTGCAGAGGACATCGGGGGCCACCGTGCGAAGGAGAGGTTCCCAGTAACTATTCATCCCTCGTACTGCATTCCCAGGATAGGTTTTGACAGGGCTGATATAGAATGGGATATAACACTTCTGGTGTATGATATAAAGAGTGCAATGGAAATTCGTGAAATTATCGGGGTGAGAGTGGAAAGATCTTGCAGAGGTACGCCTAAGGATGTTAGGTTTAAACTATACTTGACAGGGCTTCCCCAGGGTTTAGAAGCAATCAGAAATGTTGAAACAGATCCACTGCCAGTAAATAGGACGACATATGATCTATTCAGAGGGTGGAAAACCCTTACTGATGAAAGGCCTGTTTTAGACTGTTCCTTCGCTCTCCTCATAAGGGAACCCTTTAGGGTGGCTGATTTATACCCTGGAAAAAGGTATTCGGTGGAAATATGTGCAGTAAGTGAGGATGGATATACTTTTAAGAGTAACTTTACCCTGCGGATATTCTACCGCCTATATCCCCTTACAATTCTAGATTTAAAGCCAGTATCGCAACTTCCAAATCCGAATCATATCGTCCCATATGACCTAGTTGCAGGTAAACAGGCGACTTTTAGGTTTGATTACCTGTTGACCTCCGATCATCCTATAAATGTGACTCTCCGGCTAACCTTTTCCAAAAATGAATGGAATTTAGGCCCGGCACAATGTAAAGACGGTCGTAGGTTCAAAATAGTGGAAACGCCAACTGAATTTTATATTGAACAATGGTTCCTCCTAAGCCCTACATCTGGAGAAAGAACAACACGCATATTTCTAGAAGATACTATAGATGACCGGGTTTGCTTTCCAGTGCCGAAGAACATTCCCTCGGTTTCAGTAAGGTTCGAGCTTGTTAAAATAGGAAGGCGTGCTGTAGACGAACTTCCGGTTTACATGCGGTTCCAAACATCTTTCTCTTTTAGACCATGGCCAAGCATTGGAAATATAAAACTAGGATACTTTCTCATGGATGATCCTGAAGGCTCCATAGCTACCTTTTATTTTACAGATCCAGTGTATTTTCCTGACGACTTGAAGCAATACATAAGTGGGATTTTTCCAGTTACGGTAAAAGAAGTCAGGTTTATAAGATATGTCGGAAGAACGAGAGAGGATGGTTGGAATTCTTCCAGACTTTCCGAAGAAGCTGTTGAGGCTGGTGTAGATAGGGCTATTGTAATAGTTCCACATAATGCGCTAGAGGATGTTGCAGGTGCAGGTGTTATCGGGTGTGTATTTGGGGGATCTCCTGTTGCCTACGTTGATGAATACAGCGCAAACGACGAATACATGCCTGTAGTTGCACATGAACTAAGTCACACATTTGGTTATCCCGATATATACTACGGAATTAAATTTCCAGTAAACTTCTGTAAAACTTGTCCCCATTATGGATATACTAGAAATGCAAGCAGTAGAGAAGGCTGCAGCGGAGTTCCATACGTCTTAGGATACTGGGCTTACTTTGACGAGGTCCGTGGCGGCTTAATTAGAATAGGGGAATATAACCGGACCCATGATATAATGGCTTGTGGTGATGATAGGAATCACTGGGCGTATCATTCTTGGTTAACTGTTGCAAGGGCATGCTCTCGTTTCGAGGATCCGCCTGATGGTTTAATTGTCTCCCTGATATTATTCAAAAACGGGACTATAATCGGCAGGCCGTTTACTAGGCTTTACAACCATTCAAGACCATTCCTTTCGACGAATGCAACTGGCAACTACCGTCTGGTACTTTTCTCGAGAGACGGTAAAATACTCAGAAGCTATTTTCTCAATATAACTGACGAGTCATTCAAGATATTTGGTACAGATTTGGAAACAGATTTCACTCATATAATTGGAGTGGTTGAGTGGTTCAACGACCTTGGTAAGATTGAGTTAGTCGGCCCAGATGGCAGGGTTCGGTTTAGCAGGACGGTCTCGTTAAATGAGCCGAAGGTGAGCATAGAATATCCGTTTCGAAATATGAGGCTTAAGAGGGGCAAGACTTACCATTTGAAGTGGAGGGGGAATGATGCTGATGGCGATAATCTCTGGTTCAACGTTCAGATTAGGAGAAGCAATGAGTCGAGCTGGATGATAA
>JAGTRH010000130.1:0-302 GCA_018396795.1 Candidatus Bathyarchaeota archaeon | reverse complement strand
GAACACTGTAAGCTTCACCGTTCCAGAGAGCTTCGAGGAGGGCAATTATGTTCTTATGGTTAAGGCTACGGACGGGGTGAACACCGGCTACGATACTATTAACCTGCAGATCGTAGAGACCCTACCGGTCTATACGCTGACCGTTTCAAGCAACATCGGTGTTCAAATAGGAGGGTCTGGAGCCTACGAGGAATGGAGTAACGTTACTTTAACTGCTCCCCAGAGCGTACCCTTGGAAGGAGTTTTGGGAATACTTGGCGGAAGAGACGTGTTCCAAGAGTGGACTGGCTGCACCAATACGC
>JAGTRH010000129.1:439-4600 GCA_018396795.1 Candidatus Bathyarchaeota archaeon | reverse complement strand
AGAGATATCTGAAATCCTTAAAAAATGGATTCTTGAGGGCATCTTTTTCTTAACTAAACCAATTGAACCACTCCAAAGGAGAGGTGAATTTAAGCCACTTAAGGTTAGAGGAAGGGAACTTAGAGTTGGCGATATAATGAGCCGCAATGTTGTTACCGCCAAGCCAAATGATAATATAAGGGATGTAGCAGCAAAGCTTATCGAGAAGGGCATAGATCATCTGCCAGTTGTCGATGAAGTGGGTAAACTCATTGGGATAGTGACCTCATGGGACCTGGCAAAAGCAATAGCACAAGACAAAAGGAGACTTGAGGAAATAATGACTAGGAGAGTTGTAACAGCATTTGAAAATGAATCTATAGACGTTGTTGTGCGTAGGATGGCTCAACACAACATCTCTGGGGTTCCGGTAATCGATAAACTAAATCATGTAATTGGGGTTCTAACGACGGATGATATATCACGGAAGATTGTTGGAGGAGTAAGTGTAAAATGAGGGTTAGGCTCGTATATTCTCATGGCGTTGTCGAAAAGCCCATTTTAGCCAGCATAGTGCTGAAAACAGGGGTGCCAATCAATATACTTGAGGCTAAAGTAAACGCCCAGAAAGGTGAACTTGTTGTCTCTATACCAGCAACTGGAGATAAACTAAGTGAAGTGCTCAACATGTTTAAGGAGGCAGGTGTGCAAATCCAAGAGTTTGCTGAGACTTTGCATATAGACTGGGATAAGTGTATATCATGCGGCGCATGCATATCGCCATGTCCCACTGGAGCTTTAAGGTTTAAAGAGGATTGGACTCTAATATTTGACGAAGAGAAATGTGTGGCGTGTAAAGTTTGCGTTACAGCATGCCCTGTAAAAGCTATAGCCATACCGTGACAAAGAATGCTATACGAGTACGGCTTACTTACTGGATACTCAAAAATTCATATAAGAAGTGATAGTAGAGAGGCTATTTCAGAGGCTATTAAGGAGATAAAGCGCCACATAAAGGCTCTTTCTGATTATATACGGTATAATCCGCACTTTCAATATCTACTTGAACCTTTGGATACTGATCTTAAAGCACCCCTAATCGTCAGAAGAATGATTGAAGCCTCAATGGTTGCTGGTGTGGGACCGATGGCATCCGTTGCCGGTGCGATAGCGGATTTAGGCCTTGAAGCTTTGCTTAAGAATGGTGCTGAGATAGCGCTGGTTGAAGACGGTGGCGAGATATCAGCCTACACCACCAGCGAAGATATCACGATATCAGTTCTAACTGGTGAACCCCACTTCTCTGGAAGAATAGGTTTCCTAGTCGGCAAATGTGACTCGCCATTAGGTATTGGAACAAGTACTGGAAAAGCAAAATGGACAATAAGTTTTGGAGAGGCTGACTCTGTCACTGTTGTTGCTGAGAATGCTGCCATAGCTGATGCAGCGGCAACCTCAATATGTAATGCTGTTACAGGCCTAGATGTTGAAAAATCTATATCTAGAGGCTTAGAAAGGGCTAGAGGCATAAGAGGGGTAAGAGGCGCCATAATAATTCGGGAAGAATACGCTGGCTTAATAGGTAAGCTACCAAAGATCATCAAGGTAAAATGAAAGGGATACGAGACTAAAACACAATAATCCTTTAGTGCAACCTCGCGCTAGTTTCTGATAGTTAGGGCCCGTGGCCTAGCTTGGATAGGGCGCAGTCAATTAAGCAAAGTCATGGATAAATTAGGCGTAAGCCTTCGGAAATACTGTTGAGGATAGCCTGAAGTCGGGGGTTCAATTCCCCCCGGGCCCGCCACCTTCGGGTTTAGAACCACTACTTAGCTCGGCTAAATTATTCTTCTTTGATGGTTTTATGGTTAAGGTAAGCTATGCCTATCTCCTAGATGATCATGATATTAGGCGTTAGTTTGAAAACGTTGCTAGAGGGCTCTAAAGTTACTGCCGATGTTTATTTGAGGAGGAAAATTCGTTGTTAAAAATTATGCGAAATTTTTGACTGATATAATTCATGATATATATTTTGTAAAAACTATAGCATAGTGAGGGGGCGAATCGGTATGGAATACGCGCGTCTTGGGCAGTCCGGTCTTAAAATTTCAAGAATATGCTTAGGTGCAATGTCTTTTGGCGATCCTAAGATACAGTCCTATGGGGGTGGCGAATGGATTGTTGGCAAGGAAGAGGCTCTTAACGTACTAAACAAAGATTGGGTAAAAGTCCTCTTATATTCTTGATTGCCAGTTAATATTTTCATTTAACCAAAAATTCATACTAAAATTAAGAGATACTAGTTGAAAAAAGAGCAAGTTAATCACTGAAATCGCCCATAATACTCGCTCACAATTAGAAGTTTGTGAGAAGATTTATCTTCTCATATTTCACATAATCATTTTGAGGATAAATGTGAATGGAAATTGGGGACAATAACTCTGCCAGCATCCTTGAGTTTCTAGCTAGTGAAGCACTTAGAAAAAGGGATTATGAGAGTGCAGCGCGCTATTTTCGGCATCTTGCAGTTCACTTTGGAATAATTAATAACAAATCCAATAAAAGAAGATTTTCTATAAAAGCTGGTGAATGCTATATGCAGGCGGCTGAAGGATTTGGTAAATCAACGAAAGCGATCATGTTATACTTCAGGGCTACGGAGGCCTTTAAAGAGGGCGGGGATTTGGAAATGGCTAGATTCTGTGGATTGAAGATGTGGGAGCAGTATTTGGCGCTAAGGGAGAATGTTTCCAGGTTAAATAGTGAAGATATTCATGCATTTAAAGTTGCAGGCGACCATTTTGTAAGTAATGGCAACCCTGAGAAGGCCGCTCTCATTTATCAGGATGCCGCTGAAAGAGCACTTAAGAACGGAAAACTGCTTCTGGCAGGAGGACTTTTTAAGGACGCGGGAAACTGCAATCAAAAATTGGGCAATCATGAGGATGCGTCAAGCCTGTATATTAAGGCTGCCGACGCCTTCTTTCAGTGTCAAGAATATTTTGAGGCCGCGTGGAGCTACTGCGAGGCTGGTTTCCTACTTATACGTCTAGGTCGGTTTGAAGAGGCCTTAGAATTAACTAAAAGGGCTGAAGAATCATGCTATAAAGGGCGGATAGAAATTTTTCTAAAGGACTTAATCCGCATATGTAAGCTACTAAGTCAAGGCCATCTAGAGGATGCTGTAGAAAACTGGCGCAGAATAAAAGCAAAGCTAAGCAAAGAATACATTCAACTTATAGAGTCATCATTCCAATCCATAAAATCAAGTCGAAAGTGCTAAAACAAATTATGATTCTGCAATTAAATTTTCTAGTTTAGAGCCTAATTCCACGTTTACTATAAAGTATAAAAATTATAATACATATTACAGTCAAGACTGTTGCTAGAATTATAAGCGGGATGGAATATTCCCCGCCGCCGAAGATTATTGGTATGGGACCTATTAAAAAGATTAGGCTGAAAGAATTTTTTAATCCCAAAACTAAGGTGGCTAATATTATGACGATTATACCAATAAACATCAATATAAATCCCATGAGAAAAATTTTAATAAATGGTATTTGAAATAAGGTTTTTTCCTCACTCTCGGGTTCTTGGCTTAGAGTTCCTCCGATTTTCCTATAGCATTCTAGGCAAAGCCATGTGTAAGGCTCTAGGCATCGTTCACATATAGTTCGGCTACATTCTTGGCAAACATATTTTGCATTTCTTTTACTACATAATTCACATATTTTAATCCCCATTTTCTTAGCTCCATTTTACCAGAGAAAGCCAGCCTAAGACTACCATAAACACAAATGCTACGATCATCAGCACAATGGACAAGATTATCAGAATCATAATAGATTCCCTGTCGGTTCCAAAGATTATTGGTATGGGCCCAAGCATAACTAAACATCCACCTCTAATCCCTCTAACCCTACGGTTTCGAATACCTTTGAGAAACATTATTATAGCTGCTATAAAAGATAACATAGCCCCAAAGATAATTAAAGCCCAACCTACTAGAAATGCTGCAGATGATACTTCAGCCATCTTTCTAGCCCAGCCTAAGATAGAAATATTTTATGCCAGTTAAATAAATTTTTAGCCTTCAAGAAAGCACAAGGAGACATATTTTATGCTCTTTTTAAGTAAGACAACCTTTAGTTCTAAATCCGTATAAGATTTAAACTTAAA
>JAGTRH010000129.1:0-376 GCA_018396795.1 Candidatus Bathyarchaeota archaeon | reverse complement strand
CATAATTCATTTTTGGTTTGGTTGGCATAATGTCATTAGAGGATATTATTAATAAGATAATTTCAGAGAGACCTGAGTTAACTAAAGAAGAAATTCTAAAAATTATCAAGAAGAGAGAAAAGAACGCTAAAGGTTTCTTAACCCCCGAGAGTGCAGCTTTATCGCTAGCTGCCGATTTAGGTATTACTTTAGATGTATCTTTTAAACGAGAGGTAAATGTCAAAGATTTAGTTTCGGGTTTAAACGATGTCACCATTAGCGGACGGATAATAAATGTTTCTCCATTAAAAAAGTTTTCCCGCCAAGACGGACGAGAGGGAGCCAGAAGAACAATTTATATAGCCGATAAAACTGGAATTGTCAAAGCGGTCCTATG
>JAGTRH010000013.1 GCA_018396795.1 Candidatus Bathyarchaeota archaeon | reverse complement strand
ACGACCCTGTTCCACTATTAATTTGTGGAGGCAACATCAAAAGCGATGGCATAGAAATATTCTCCGAGAAAGAATGCCGGCGAGGAAGCCTAGGAACCCTAAAGAAAGGAACTATGCTAATGCCGATTCTAATGGAAACAATAAAAAGCGCATAATAGGCGCAAAGAGTTTATTAACATCCAAAAATAAAGATTAATTTGACGGCGGGTCTTAGGCGGGGGGCTAGGGGTCCCCTGAGAGGCTGATGGCCTCGACCGTAAACCCCCTACACGACGGGCCGAAAGCTGAAGTGAGACGCGTAAGGCCGCAAACCCACCCGGCCCTAAACTATGAGTATCTGTCCTCTGGGGCTGGCGGTCGCGGAGCACCCCTCGTAGGAGGGGTGTAACCGCGTTTGCCGGGCGAACCTGGCCAGGCCCGGGAGGGAGCAACCTAAGCCTGGACGTTCAGCGCTCAGAGGGGTGCGGGTATGAGCGGCGGGCTGGTTTGGGTCTGCGGATTCTGCACGTCGAGCTTCAGTGACCCGCCGTCTAATCCAAAAAATGGTTCGAGGGAAGAGGAGTGGCTTCTAGAGATTTTTGCGTCCATCATCTATCGAAATATATGTTCTTGCCTTTCGCTGAGAGCGGTATTCCCAGGGCGACCGTTGCTTCAGGCATTAGATTCAATTTCAGGGCTGCTGTTCCAATTCGATACATTATTCTATTGTCAATGTTAAGGATACTCGCGATCTTAGCAGCTGATCCAAGGGCTACTCCGAGGTCTAGAGCCTTAAAGACGCATGTTGGGCCCACAAAATCCTGCCCAGTTCTCTTCTGAGCGTCCTCAAACTCCCTGCAGTTCTTGTAGCCGCATGCCCCACAATTTAACCCTAAACTCCTACTTCCTCTAACACCTATTAGAACGATTGCTTCAGAATCCTTAACGCTCTTTGCGTCACGTTTGAATCCATCAATCTTCCTCTGCTCAGCTATCTCATCCATCTTATCGGCTATGGCATCCTTTTCTGCTCCATAAACAACCAACGTTAAAATATCGTCTCTTCCAGCCGCCTTTGGGGCCGTTCTCGCAGCAGCCTGCATAAGCCTTGCAACGCTAAGTATCGCTTCTCTCTCGCCTTCAGCGCCCTCAATTTTCGGGCTCATCTCCTAAAAACCTCCATGAAACCCTCTAAGTCTAAACCTACATGAAAATTAAGGTTTTCTCCATCTAAGATTATATGTTCTGGAGTAGTTGGCATACTTGGCATATCTCGCCTACAGTTGGCTCCCCGCAGATCCCGCATTGGCTCAATTTAATTTTCGGGGTCTTCTCTCTAAGGGCTTCCCTAATCTTCTCAGCCGACCTATATATTGTATATTTTGTTCCAGGATGCTTCTCCTCAAGCCTGTTTAACGTATTACGTATATCATTTCTTAGGGCCTCTCCCGCATATGGGCATGGATTCTCCTGGAACCTTATCCCCTTCAAATATGCATATAAGGTCACTTCCTTCTCCAGAACCTCGCATAGGGGCTTAACTCTTAACACTAAACCTGGCTCTTCTTCGTTAAATGTGGGAGATGTTCTAGCTATTCTCAGGGGATCGCCATGCACAATGTTAAGTATGAAGGTTTGTATTTCATCGTCTAAGTTATGTGCTGTTGCAATCTTGGTTGCACCTATCTTTCTCGCGGCTATGTTTAGGGCTCTCCTTCTCAGAACCCCGCAGTATGAGCATGGTGTTAGCTTGCTTTCCGCACGCTTAATTCTTCCAACAATCTCGTCAAGCGTGTATCCGCAAAGCTCTTTGAACGAAATTGTGAAGTGTTCTACGCCAAGTTTCCTGCAGTTTTCCGAGGCTATTTCTATGGCTTCATCCCTATAGCCTTTAATCCCTTCATCAACGGTTATGGCATAAAGCGTGGCTCTTGGAAAGTCCCTCTCAATTTTTACCAGCATGTGTAGCAGGCTGAGACTATCCTTTCCACCTGAAACCGCAACAGCAATTCTATCATTAAACTCCAACATTTTATGTTTGGCTATCGTCGCCCTAACTTTATCCTCAATAGACTCTATAAAACATTTAGCGCAAAGCATCTCACCTGAGTAAATCCTAGCGTAAAAGGCCTCCCTAAAACCGCATACCGTGCACCTAGCCATACTATAAATTTCACCTACATTGAAGGTATATCCTTGTAATTCTCGCTATAGCCTTATGTTTAAAGCCATATTTGCAGCGATCAGAAATATTGAGAGAATATTGAAAAACTTTTTTAAAACATTACTCTTCCGTGCAGCCTTTTCAAGTAGACATTGAAGAAGCTTATCGCCATCGAAGAGCGGTATTGGAAGCATGTTGAAGACCGCGACGTTAACAAGCACAATGAAAAGCCAGTTTAGGGTAAGATAAACTTGGATATCCCAAAAGAAGCCTAATCCAAGCCTGCTTGGATAATAAAGTAGAGGGAGAGAAATTATTCCAATTATAGCTCTACGCGCATCATCTGGGCTTGGAATTGTTGTTATTGTAATGTTTCCCCTGCTTGTTGACGCTATAAGCCGATCGCCCGGCTTAACATTGGACATAAATGCTGTCAAGTCTTGATATGTGCGTATTAACGTGCCATTTAAAGCGTATATTACATCCCATCTCTCGATTCCAGCCGTATCGAGTGGACCGCCCTCTAAAACCTCTAGGACAATTACTCCTGAAGGACTTTGGCTGAAGAGTGCTAACATGAGCAGAAAAACCAGCAATCCTCCAAGAATATTTGAGGATGAGCCGGCTGAGAAAATCTTCATTCTGGAAGTATATGGCAACCTGCTTAGCTCCTCCTCATTGATCTCAACAAAACCACCGAGAAAAATCCCTAATACTAGCGCTCCAGCGGATTTTACGCTTATACCCTCAAGTATTGCCAGAATCCCATGCATTGCCTCATGAATAAATATGGCCACTATAACGGCAACTAAGAAGTACGGCAGCCAATATAAACTAAGCGTTAAGCCCGGTATTACCGGCGCGATTACCGCCCCCTGCCTACTTAATAGAAAAACTTCTAGAAGGTTCTCTGAGAGAAAAACTATGGCGAAGAGCATTAATCCAAAGCCTAAAAGGACGCTTATATAGGAAAACATTCTCCATAAGAATCTCCATCTGCTTGAATACTTGTAAAGGAGTCTTTTAAATCTTTCAGACTCATATTTGATGAAGAATGGCTTAACATCAAAGCCGTACCTTTTCACTGGAAAAATCCTGCCTAAAATATAGATTACTAACCAAAAGACTAGAAAGAATAACGCAAATGTGTATTCGCTCATCAAATAAGCCTACCTCTTGAGCAACATGTAAACTCTTCCATTTTATAGGGAGATGTAAAGCGAATAATATAAAGAGATCTCTAAGTAATATCAGGAAATAATAATCTCAGAGGATTGCTGATTTGGCTAAGAAGCCTCTAACGTATGCTGAAAGGCTTGAGGTTTACTATAGCGCTGAGCATTGGAAGCTTTTGGAGGATTTGAGGGCTAAAGCAGCCGAGATTATGGTGGCTCTTGAGAGAGCTAATATACCCTGTATTGTGCACGGAAGCTTAGCGCGTGGTGATGTCTCGCCGAAAAGCGATATAGACGTCTTTGTTCCTGAGATTTATCCATCATTTACCATCGAGAATGCTCTTAGGATGGGCGGAATACCAATTAGTAGGCGCATACTAGTTCAGGCTACCCCATCATACCTAGTTAAAGGTTACATCGAAATTAACGAGCGTGTATGTGTTTCGTTTCCGTTATCAAAAATGAGGAATATCGAGAGAGAATTCTATAAGTTCGGCGGTGAAGCAACTTTAGATATGCTTAAGAAGGGCGTTAGGGTTCCAGGTGTAGATAAACGTCTAATGCTTATTGAGCCGACTAAGAGTGGACATATTGAAAGCAGCATCATTGGACAGGAGGAGAGAGCTGCCAAAATGCTCGGGATATCGGTTGACACAGTGCTTAATAGGGTTCGAATACTGCTTCGGCGGGATAGAGTTGGGAGAACAGGTCTCTTTATCGAAAGGGAGCTCTCGCCAGACGAAAGCTGCGAAGAAGGGCTGAAGAGATTAGCGGATACAAACCCAGCCATCCGAAGAAGATTAAGAGAAAAATAGTGACTAACCCTCTAAGATCTCACGTAAATAGACTTTTAAAGGCCCGATCTTGCCGCCGTAGTTTCCAGCTGATATTCTGACTACGCCGGGAATTTTAATTGCCGCCTTTACTCCCTCTGCCATGGCTTTTCTGACGCTGTCTAAATTTAGGCCATTTATTACGATCTCGTATATGGTATTCACGTTTTTAGGAACCCGGCTATCTGGTAGAATGTCCTTCAATTTTGGACAGTACAAGTGATTTGTTGAAGCGGGAATTTTATATTTTAGCGAGCCTACCTTAGATCCGGAGCGGCATATACCCCCGGGAAACGGAAGTATTACCCCTTTAACATTTCTGCGTATAGCCTCAGTTGCGGATTCAGCGGCCATAAGCCCCGACTTCAAATCCTTGGCCATAATGAAGAAGTTTCCGCCTGCAACACCCTTCTTAACGCCAAAACTGTTTTCAACAATAAACTCACCCTCCATAATTGGTATACGCCACACTTTTCGACCATACATTTCATCAAGCCTTTGAAAGCCATCGCCGAAAAAGCGTAGACTCCTACCAACCTTCAGCTTTCTAGCAGTTCCCTCTAAAGCGTTAAAGGCAGCTGCCGTTGGGCACGTCATTACACACTGGCCTATACGGGCCACCATCTGCCTCTTTAAATCACTTCTCGTGCGGTGATAGATTTGTATTATAGCTCCAACCCGTCCATCCGGGGTTTCATCGGCTGGAATTAAACATTCAATTCCAGCTTCTGCAGGCGAGCCAATTATTGAAGATGCAAAGCCCGTTGCAACCTCAGCGGCTGTTAAAGCCCACTTCTCGCTCTCAGCCGTTATCAAAATTCTGCCAACCCACATATCAAACATTTCTGCAAATGTATCCTCGATCTCAACGCCACTATAGTTGAAGATGGACACGTTAACACGCGCTCCTGAAACCAAATTATCTCTTATTATTCTTTAATGCCTTTTAAAGATTATTTCCGCCGTTCACTATTACGCTAACTATAAATACTTTTAAAGGAATCATTTTCTCAATATACCCCGTCGTAACTTGAGGTAATAATGAACTGGAAGGTTATCCGCATGGAGTTCACTTTGATTACCGGTCGAACAATCGAGCAGGGCTGCAGCAAGGAGCATGCTAAGCTTTATGAAGAGTACATGCAAAGCGTTGCTGTTTGCGAGATGAACCCAGAGGACATGAAAAAACTGAATATAGGTGACGGCGAAAACGTTAGGGTTATAACCGAGGTTGGCTCGGTTATTGTTAAGGCTAAGAGGTCAAGGAGGATAAGGGTTCCAGGCGTAATATTCATCCCCTATGGTCCATGGGCAAACGCTGTTTCGTCTTCTGAAACCGAGAGCACTGGGATGCCGCTATTTAAGGGTTTAAAGGCTAAAGTTGAACCGACAAATGAGCCTGTTTCCAGCTTAAGAGACCTGCTCCTTAAAACCTATTGGGGAAAGAAGATAGGGTGATGGAGGGATTAATGGAGAAATGCATGTAATTTCGGGAGTTGTTTGCCCATTCTGCGGATGCTGTTGCGATGATTTAGAGGTTATTGTTGAAGGTAACCAGATTTTTGACGTTAGGAACGCTTGTGCTTTGGGCGCTTCAAAGCTCATGAACTATAATAAAAATAGGAATTTGAAGCCGCTTATAAGAGAAGACGGCGAGCTGGTTGAAGTCTCGCTGGGCGAAGCCATAACGAGGGCTGCTGAAATACTTGCTAATGCATCCTATCCGCTTCTCTATGGCTGGAGCTCTACGAGCTGCGAGGCCATAAAAGTTGGTTTAGAATTAGCTGAAGAAACTGGCGGGATAATAGATAACACGTCAACAGTATGCCACGGTCCATCAATCGTAGCCATACAGGAGGTAGGGTTACCAGCGTGCACTCTTGGGCAGATACGCCACAGAGCCGACTTAATCATATACTGGGGCAGCAACCCTTGGAGCGCACATCCACGCCATATAGAGCGCTACACTGCATTAGCGGAGGGAAGATTCCAGAGGAGCATATGGAAACGCTATCTTTCACGTTTGGTGCTTGAGTCCGCTAGAAAGAAGCGCTATAGGGTAGCAGGCCTAGCCTTTAAGGGTGGAAGCGCAGCATTGCCTACAGAGGAGGAAGAAAGAAGGATGATACCCCCGGCTGAAGAGAGAAAGCTTGTTGTTATAGATGTCCAAAGAACTAGATCGGCTGATTTAGCTGACATTTTTATCAGGATTGAACCCGGCGGAGATTATGATGTCCTGCAAGCTCTACGCGCTTTAATTCGCGATGAGGAGCTAGACGTTAACGAGGTTTCAGGGGTTCCCGTTGAGAGACTTGAGGAGTTAGCCGACTTAATGGTTAACTCAAAGTTTGGCATAATATTTTTCGGTTTAGGTCTAACTATGAGCGTGGGCAGATCTAGGAATGTTGAGGCTGCAATAAAGCTTGTCAGAGACCTAAATAGTTATACGAAGTTTCTTATAATGCCTATGAGGGGCCATTTTAACGTGACTGGAGCGAACACTGTTTTCACCTGGCAGACTGGTTACCCCTATGCTGTCGATTTTTCACATGGCTACCCAAGGTATAATCCCGGCGAAACCTCGGCTGTTGATGTTCTCTCTAGGGGCGACGTAGATGCAACGCTTGTTGTAGCCGCCGATCCCGTATCAAACTTTCCTAGGAAATGTGTGGAGAATCTTGTCAAGACCCCACTTATAGTCATTGACCCATACTTAACCCCAACAGCCCTAATGGCGGATGTCGTGATTCCATCAGCGTTTGTTGGCATCGAGGCTGAGGGAACAACCTACAGAATGGATCATGTTCCACTACCTCTCAAAAAGATTGTTGAACCACCTTTAGGCTGCCTATCAGATGAGGAAATACTGCGAATTATATTGCGTAAGATTCGGGAGATTAAGGAGAAAACGTCCAGTCCAGTGAAAACCGTTGAAACTCTGAAAACATTATTATAACTGCAAAACAATAACCCTTTTTAACCACTTGAAATCAGTCATTCAAGGGGAGCCCATCTATGCCCAAGATAGCTGGGGTTTCCGATATACTTTCCGGGAAATACGCTGATCAAGAGGTTTCCATTAGAGGGTGGCTTCATAATAAACGCTCAAGCGGTGGAATACACTTCTTCATCATTAGGGATGGAACTGGCGTAATTCAGTGTACAATAAAGAGGGATAAGGTTGATGATGAAATCTTTGAGATTGCAAAAAAGATTGCTCAGGAATCAGCCCTCGAGTTGACTGGTGTTGTCAGAGAAGATCCGAGAGCTCCAGGAGGATACGAGATACAAGCATCAAGCATAAAAGTTATTCACCGAGCTGAGGAGGGCTTCCCAATAGCAAAGAAATATCATGGACCGGACTTTTTATTGGATAATAGGCACTTATGGATTAGAAGCCAGAAGATGCAGAGAATCCTCAGGATAAGGGCTAGGTTGCTTAAGGCCGCTAGGGAATGGCTGGACCAAAATGGTTTCACAGAGTTCCATGCACCTACTCTTATAACTGCTGCATGCGAGGGAGGTGCAACTCTTTTCAGCGTTAAATATTTTGATAGGGAAGCCTACTTAACGCAGAGCTGGCAGCTTTACGCTGAAGCTGCAATAGCTAGTCTGGGCAAAATCTATACGATTGCTCCTTCATTTAGAGCTGAGAAATCTAAAACTAGACGTCATTTAACGGAGTTCTGGCATCTTGAGGTTGAGGTTCCGTGGTGCGACTTAGATGGGATAATGAGGATTGAAGAAGAACTGCTAACTCATATATTACATAGGTTGTGTGAAGACTTTGCAGCGGTTAGAGATTTAGAAGCTCTCGGAAGAAAACCTGGCGCTCTTTTAAAGATTGAACCACCCTTCCCGAGGATCACATACGATGAGGTTGTTGAAATATTAAATAAGGATGGGATAAACTTTGAATGGGGCAATGATTTAGGTTGGGTTGAGGAGAAACACTTAACCCTAAAGTTTGATAAGCCATTCTTTGTGACGCATTACCCAAAAAAAGCAAAGGCATTCTATCACAAACCTGACCCAAAGAGACCGGAAGTAACATTATCAGCGGATCTACTTGCTCCAGAGGGGTATGGTGAAATAACTGGCGGGGGTCAGCGAATAGAAGACCTAGATGAGCTTCTAAGTAGAATAAAAGAGAACAACTTAAACCCAGAGGACTACAAATGGTATATAGACTTGAGGCGATATGGATCAGTACCCCACGCTGGCTTCGGACTCGGTGTAGAAAGAACGATTGCATGGATATGCAAACTAAACCATATAAGAGACGCTATAGCATTTCCAAGACTAATAAACAGAGTATATCCATAAGACGGCGAAATCGGCTTTTACACCATTATCGGCTGGAAGATTTACTAGAAAAAAGATTTGTTGAATGTAAATGTAAAATTATCTTAATTTCTTAATTAATATACTAAGTATTAGGTTAGTGTTTCTTCTCTTAGATATCTGAGCACATGTGGCGTCTTAATTACAATTATAAGGTATGCTAATGCAACCATGAACAGTGGAATTAGTAGCGGAGCCAAGATCCACCCGAGAATTAATAGATTTAGTGACAATGAAAGTGCATAATCGCTTAGATTTTTTTGGAGTAGCCTTAGCGCTGGCCATAGTATGGCTAAAGACGCTAGGGAGATGATATATGAGATCATTAAGATTATAGAGAAGCCCGACCTATAAAACCCGCTAATGTACTGTTCCAGGGTTAGCCTAAGCATATTTGGACTTGCTAAATAGGTTAGAGAAGCAGCTGTAGTCAACATCATAAATCATGAAAATATTCGCCTAGACAATCGGGGCATTAATCTTTTTAAACCATAGGCTAGCATGAAGAAGCCAGCAACAATAAGGAGGAAACCTACGTGGCATAATATGTCCGCTGGGATAGTTATGGCACCTAAACCAACCAAAACAAGACCTACACTAAACCCAGCTGCTGCCCTACTTTCACTTCTCAGAGTACTGTATAAGTGAATGGGGTAGACTAGCACCCGGCTAGAGAGAGTAAGATATAAACGTGGAAGAGTATTTGATGGAACTCGGGGCGAAACATAGGGTTAAAGCTGAGTGGATAAAAGGGCTTCATTTCAGGATATAATGGCGAGTCAAAAAGTACATGGGAAGCCCAGCCCACAATACCAGCTAAGATAAATGATTTAAGAGAGCCCTTTTTGTCTACTAGGGCTAAGTCCGCTAAGTATGGTGTTACCTGTTCTCTAACCAAATATAAGATGAACCCTACCAAGGCACCTCCAAGCATCGATGCAAGAAATGTATGAAGTAGGCTGTGTGGAGGATAATCTAGTCCTGCAACAATGGCTATTAGAGGCTCAAAATCTACAATAATACTAGACAAGATAAGAGTTGGCCAGTTAAGTCTTCTGCGCAACAAATACCCTATTAAGAGGGATATTCCAAGGTGGTAACTAGTAAATGGCATAAAATTCCTCCAATTATTGTTCCCTTTCCTTTATCCCCTTTAATCTTTATTCCCACATTTTTCCATAAATCTCTTTAGGAGAATCTTAAGCCTCGTTAACTCATCTGTCATAGGCAGCCTCTGTCAACATAAATTAATCCATATACTGATATGTCTTTAATGCTGTCTTTAAGTTCTATTTTTCCTAACTTATCACTACATCTTTCAAGCCCTCAAACCAGCATACGAATGTAGTCTGACAGAGGTATCTGTAGATTTAAGAAAGATGTGGATCTTATCTCATGGTGGCAAGCAGTTGCGACTTCTTAGGATATAGGGTTAGAATGGATATTAGTGGTATAACGAAGCCAATAGCAGCTGAGGATTGTATTGTTAATCCCCATAAGTCGAAAGCAATAGTTGCAACACTTACTAGTATCGTGATCCAAAAGCCCCATTTTCGCCCCATTAAGAGACCGAAAGCGGCGATAAATCCGAAAACTCCCAAGGATAAAAACATTATGAAAAGCGTAAGAGAAATTGTGTAGGAGATAGGGGCGTCTAAAAATTGACCCATTCCTCCAGGCGTGCCAAGTGCTGCGAAGAAGATTCTGCCAACAGATTGAAGAATCCACAGAAAACCAACGAAAATAATTTTCTTAACCATTTTTCCCTGATCCTCCTTTTTATTCACGCAATATTTCATCAACTCTCTTTAAGCTGAGCTGCTATGCTCCTCCCAAAATCTTTGCATTTAGGAAGCTCGCTTTCCTCGACGGGCCCTTTAATCCCCTTAACTTTTATGGATAAGCCAGCTACTATCCGCTTCAAACCAGTATCTCTCTCGCTTATCTGTTTCTCCATCTTTCTTACAGCCTTCTCGAAATCCCTTCCCATATATGTATCGAATACAGCAAACTTTTTTCCCTCTAATTGCAGCTCACCAAGCTTAGAGATGAAACCCTTAATGCCCCTTGTTGGCCCACCCATATGATTCGGTGAACCAATTAGAATCACGTCGTATTCCGGAATTCTGCTAATGTCCACTTCCCTCAGTTCTTTTAAAGAAACCTCCACTCCACCAACCTCATTTGCCCCCACCATTATCTCTTTAGCCACGCGCCTTGTATTGCCGTAACGTGACTCAAAAATGATAACTATTTTTATTGTTTCAACCCCCTATTATAATACTCTTTAAACTTTTTAAGATTTTAAATGTGGCAGCATCTTGCATTCTTGTTCGCATATTGCGAAGCAATATCAAGTTTTTCATGATTCATCAATCCACCTTGTGTCTTTTAGTTTAGATTTTGCAGTATTTTGCGTAAAGGGATATGCCTACTGTCAGAATGATTACGCATGAAGAAGCGGCGACAACCATATCGAATAATATGGTTGGACTGGTGATAGTGGCTTCCCTTAAGAAAAGCGAAGTTAAAGCGTCAGTAACATAGTAGCTAGGCACGAATTTACTGACTACTTGAGCGTAAGAGGATAGCGAAGCCCCGACAAACGTGCCTAAAAACAGTTGTGGAAGCACAAAAAGAAAGGCGATTCCCGTTGCTGCATCGGATGTTTTGGCTACGGTGGCTGTAATTAATCCGAAGCCTACATTGGATAAGGAGAAGATTAGTACGAGAATGAAAGCCATGATGTAAACTGGGGATCCTACATTCGGCCTGAAACCCATAAGGTAAGTCGTAATGAAGACGAGAACTGCTTGAATAAAGGCTATGAACATATAGGATAAAACCTGACTCATAATGAACTCTGTTGGGGTTGTGGGTGTCAATCGCATTCTTCTCAGCATACCATTTTCTCGATCTTGTGTAAAGGATTGGGCAACCATCATTAAGATGAAGATAGATGCAAAAGTGAACATGCCGGGTGCCATAAACTCAAAGGCAGATGTCTTTTTTGCCTCCACTAATGACGCAATTTGCAGAATTATGGGCCTTGAAGACGCTTGCTGATTTCGATCTGTAAACGCTGCTAAGACCTGCTGTATTATAGGCGGTATAGCTTGAGTCGCGATAATTGAACCCTTATCTAGGTGAAGGGAAACAGTAGCGTTTATCCATTTACTTGGGTCATCCGGTGCCATACTATAAGAAACTAGGCTTTGACTAAACTCGCCGGGGATTATCAAGACCGCTTGAACTTTACCCTGAGATAGGTCGATTTGAGCCGTTTGATTATCAACATAAACTTGAATGCTCAGTATTTTTGTGGCGGATAATGCCTCTATGAAGGATCGCGTGAGGTTTGCCATACTTGTTTGATCCAAATTGACTATGCCTATGGAGTAAGCGGGTTGAGTGCTTCCTAAACCGCCAAATGCGGCGCCGAAAGTTAACACGAAAACTGCCGGGAAGAGAAATATCATGAAGAGCACAGCTGGCTCACGAAATGTCCTCTTCAATTCTTTATTGATTAAAGCCGTAACTCGCTGAAGCTTCATTTTAGAGTTCCTCCCTTATCTTTCGTCCAGTGAATTTTATGAAAACTTCCTCTAAGTTCTTAACTTTGTTCTTTGAGATCAATTCCCCTGGAGTATCAAGGGCTATAATCTTTCCATGGTCGATTATACCAACGCGGTCACAAAGCTCCTCAGCCTCCTCCATGTAATGAGTAGTTAAAAAGATGGTTTTTCCCTCATTCTTTAGTTCTCTCATAAAATCCCAGACAGCACGGCGCGACTGAGGATCCATTCCGATGGTAGGTTCATCCAGAAATACGATTTGTGGATCATGAATTAATGCTAGGATGAGACTTAACCTACGTTTCATGCCACCACTATATTTTTCTACTCTTCTTTTTGCATCTTGAGTGAGTTCCATTCTTTCGAGAAGCATATCTTTTCTTTTACTAAGTGTATTTTTGTCGAGAGCGTATAGATTTCCGAAAAGCTCTATGTTCTCCGCTCCTGTCAAATAAGGGTAGATGGCAGTTTCTTGAGGACAGACACCTATAACTTCTCTAACTTTTGCATTCTCTTTCTGCACATTGTAACCGCCTACAATAGCATAACCACTTGTTGGTTTCAAAAGCCCAGAAAGAATATTTATAGTCGTAGTTTTACCCGCGCCGTTAGGGCCAAGCAAACCAAAAAGTTCTCCCTTCTCTACATATAAACTAACATGATCAACGGCGACAACATCTTCAAACCTCTTAGTAACATTATCCGTTAAAATTGCAAAGTCTCTCATGATTTTAAACATCTCTTAAGCCAAAAGAATCTGAAATCAGGAATATAAATTTATATGGAAGATTCAGCAAATGTTCTGCATAAATGCTTCGTGAAACTAAAAATTTTAACACGGTAAAAAGAGCATTCCACTCATGTTTTAAGAGAATCGTAATCAGTTTCTCTGACGTTTAAGAGCATGAAAGCAACTTAATAAGTGGAACATGGCTTTTCCATTTCGCTATTAAATATTTGTTTTCAGATGAGAGGTCACTTACAGGGTTTATTCTTCATGTTTATCTTTTCAGCCATAAGAATGGATAATGCTACCATCATAAGTGCAAGCATCACGATATGTGGGGATTCTGGAATGATTTGCATTAATGGCTTGTTGTCTTTGGCATTAGCACTTCCAGGTATCTGGTATGGTGAGTCACCATATCCATCATTATTCGCGTCTACACCGTGGTAATTGCTCCAGTAGTTTTTGTCCCAATTATTCTGTTGCCCATCGTCCTGCGCATTACTATAGATGTTGATAAAGTTGTTATGATGGATTTCACAGTTAAATGCGGGATTAAGCCATATGCCCAACGAGCTATTTCTTATATCGCAATACTCCACCGTTATCCAATCTGAGGAGTCCAAGTATATCCCATGCTCCTCATTGAAGTGGACTTGGCAGTTTGAGATTGTTCCATTGATGACTACGTAGAAGTATATTCCATCTCCGAGGTTGTTATGTACATTGCAGTTGCGTATTAAAACGCGCTCTGACCCCTCGGCGTAAATCCCGTAGAGACTACCATAGATGTCGCAGTCTTCAACCTTTGCGTCTCTTATCTTTTCCATGTATAAAGAATGATATCGGCCTTCTCCAATAAGGCAATTGACCACCTTAACATCTGATGAAGAAAACAGAAAAATGGCGTCGCCGACAACATGGCTTATGTCGCTATTTAAAATTGTAATCCCTGCTGAGTCATAAATATATATGCCTTGATGACCACCTCTCACCGTAACATTTTCAATAAACACGTTTGCTACATGTTCAAGCCTGATGCCAGTGTAAGGTGGGATGATCAAGCAGTTTCTTATAACCACGTAGGCATCGGTGTTCTCAAGCCATATCCCATAATCCACGCCTACGACTGCTTCGGTTATCTCCCAGCCCTCAATAATATATGGATCATCAAGTGTTCCAGCCCCGCTAACCACTCCATTAGCAGAAGTAAACTCCGAGTTGCTGGTTATACGGATCGGCTCATGAGACGTGAGGGAAATACCATCTAACCTTACTGGAGCGAGAACAAGCACGGATAAGACGACCAAAAATGCGGCGACGACATGGAAGCGCATGTAATCCCTCCATGGAATTTTTTTGAGAGACAATATTAATCCCGCCACCATATAAAATTGTCTCTCATTTATTTTAACACTGTGTATTCAGGCGTGGAATTCGATTTAGAAATTAATCTCAAAAATCTTTGTTTTGCATATATATTTTTTGTATAAATACTTTGTTCTACCAGATTTATAAGGCGACTAAGTTTGTAGATCAATCATGGAAAATTAGGCGGAGGAATCTTTCCGACTCTCTATAGTGTATGGATAACGTCGCTGTGTACTAGGTTTCCGCAGTAAAATTCGCGTGATGTTGCAGTAGGTGATTGAAGTGGCTGGGGAAGATGATGGGAGGCGGGAGAAGCATGTAAATGAGGTGATCAGTGGGGTGGCTAAGGAGGTTATGCTAAGCATTTTTGGGAGACGGGGGCTTGAAAGCATTATTAAAGTTATGAAAGGGAAATATGGCTTGGATCTAGATGATATACCCGAGAAGCCTCACACATTCTCCGAGGCTCTACGAGAAATAATCGGCATTGGATCAGTTATAATAGAGGACTTGATAATAGAGAATTTGTATATAAAGGTTGGTCTAGAGCTTAGGTTAAGGAAGAACTATAATTTTCCAGACTACATAAATGAAGTTAAAAATCACGTTTCACTTAACCCGAGGAAGGTGTCGGAATGAAGGCGGCTAATATTGAGAGGGTTCCAAGCGGAATAAGCGGATTGAATGAGATTATCGGAGGAGGCTTCCCAAAAGGCAGCCTTATAATACTTGCTGGGAACCCCGGCACGGGTAAAACAATCTTCTCCGCAAGCTTCCTTTACCACGGCATTATCGATCATGGTGAGAGAGGC
>JAGTRH010000128.1 GCA_018396795.1 Candidatus Bathyarchaeota archaeon | reverse complement strand
TACACAGCAAATTTACGTCCCCTCATATCTGCAATGGCTCATCACTGCTCAGTCCGTCCGTCGTAAATCATCGGGGCAAAATAAATACATGGAAATGGAGGATAAAAATTTAGCTTAGACTAGGTCATGAAAAGATTTAATTATCGTCGGTATACTATTATGACCTTAATTGCCTTTAAGGTGATCTTAATGGAAGGATTTCTATCCTTTGGTACAGAGGAGGAATTGAAGGAAGAAATATGTGAAACTATGAAGAGACTTTTTAATAGAGGTTTAATCTCAGCTTTAGGTGGGAATGTTAGCGCCAGGGTTCCAGAAGCCAAGGAGTTCTGGATAACGCCAAGCGGGGTTTTTAAAGGCGAATTAGAACCGGAAGATCTGCTTAAAGTAGACTTAGATGGAAGGGTTCTAGAGGGGTTCTTAAGGCCCTCGGTGGAAACTCCCTTTCATGCGATGATTTACAAGAAAAGAGCGGATGTAAATGCTGTTGTCCACTGCCATAATCCATTCGCGACTGGTTTAGCCCTAGCTGGAATACCAATACAGCCAATAACAGTTGAGGCAGCGGTTGTTCTGAGAAAAGTTCAAGTTGTGCCCTGGGCTTTTCCAGGCACCGATGCTCTGGCAAATCTTGTGGGAGAATACATTGAAGGCGTTAGAGCACTCGTGCTTATGAACCATGGTGTGATAGGTGTTGGGAGCAATCTTCTAGAAGCTGAGACAATTGTAGAAACATTGGAAGAAGTTGCGACAACTCAGTTCGTTGCCAGCGTATTTAAGAGGGATATTCCGCTTATTCCTGAAGAAGATATGGAATTAATAAAGAAATTATACAAGGTTTAGCATGTCGAAGGGAATTAAAAATGTATGGATATATGGGTAAAATTCTTAGGGTGGATTTACATTCAGGTAGGACAAAAACCGAGAACCTAAATGAAGAAGTTTTAAAGAAGTTTGTTGGTGGAGTAGGGTTAGCAGCAAAAATAATTTATGATGAGGTGAAACCAGAGACCTCTCCGTTTGATCCTGAAAATAAACTTGTATTCATGACGGGCCCATTAACTGGAACATTAATTCCATGTACTGGTCGATACGTTGTTTGCGCTAAATCCCCCTTAACTAACGCGTGGGGTGAATCGCATTCAAGCGGCTTCTGGGCTAGGGAGCTTAAGCGAGCGGGCTTCGATGGGATAATAATTGAGGGGAAATCGGAAAAACCAGCGTATCTAGTTATAAGCGATGAGGAGGCTATAATAGAGAATGCTGGCGATCTTTGGGGCATGGATTGCTTTAGGACTGAAGAAACTCTCAAGAAGAGACTTGGTGAAGATTTTAAGGTTGCCTGCATAGGCCCTGCTGGTGAAAGGCTTGTTCGTTTTGCGTCTATATTGAATGATGAAGGTAGAGTGGCTGGTAGGTGTGGATTAGGCGCTGTTATGGGCTCAAAACTTTTAAAGGCGATCGCTGTTAAGGGAACTAAGGAGATTCCAGTAAAAGATCCAGAACGCATAAGAAACATACTTAGAAGAATATATCCGCAGATAATGTCTTTTCCGACAACTCAGATATTTGCCTCATATGGTACGAGCGGTGAATTGCTAATGCTTCATTATGGGTACGGTGATGTTCCAATAAAAAACTTTACGATGGGAAAATGGAAGAGTATTGAGAATATTTCTGGGGAGAATTATAATAAAGTGATGGTTAGGGGTAAAAGGGCATGCTGGAATTGTCCAATTTCCTGCTGGAGGTATGTGAAAATTGAGGAGGGTCCCTTCGCTGGTTTAGAGCTTAAGAGGGGACCAGAGTATGAGTCGCTCGCATCCTTAGGCTCACTCTTGCTAAACGATAGATTAGATGTGATAGTTAAAGCAAATCATCTATGCAATTACTATGGTATGGATACGATATCGACGGGCGTATGTATAGCCTTTGCGATGGAATGTTATGAAAAGGGTATAATTACGAGTCAAGAGGCAGATGACCTTAGTTTAAGGTGGGGTGACCCTGAAGCAGTAATTAGACTTATTGAGGCTATAGGTGAAAGAAGAGGTTTAGGTAATATTTTAGCTGAAGGCGTGAAGAGGGCATCTGAGCTCATAGGGAAGGGATCCGAGAGATTTGCTATGCACGTTAAGGGGCTTGAAATACCCATGCATGACCCCCGTGCATTTAAAGGCATGGGCTTACAATATGCTGTATCAAATAGGGGTGCATGTCATCTGCAAGGCTTAATTCATCGTATAGAGCAGGGTGAAAGAATGCCTGACCTAAAAATATATGAGCGCCTAAACAGATTCGAAGTTAAAGATAAGGGAAAAGTGTTGGCGACTCTCCAGAATTGGCATGAGGTTCTCGAATCACTGATAATATGCAAGTTTCTCGGCATAGCGCCGGGGCATATACCTGGCTTATACACGCTTACCACGAGTATACCTGTAACTCTTGATCATCTGCTCCAGGCTGGAGAGAGAGTATATAATCTCAAGAGGATGTTTAACGTTAGATGCGGTATTTCTCGAGAAGATGATGTATTACCACATCGCATTATGCACGAGAAGCTGGAAGAGGGGGAATCTGCTGGACAAATTATTAGCCGGGAGGAACTTAACATGATGCTGGATGAATATTATGCGGTTAGGGGATGGAGTAAAGATGGCGTTCCGCCGGTGGAAAAGATCGAGTAAAAATTAGCACTAATATTTTATAAATATTTTCTGATTTCTCATTCCAAAATTAAGTATTTGGTATAATAAATTTTAGACGCAATATCATTTTCTACAGATTCAATATTTCTTGATTCTAGCTCTATACCCAAGGATTCCTTAAATCCGCGGATTAATACGTTTTTTATTTCAGTCATTGTTATCTCTCGGTTCAGTTCATCTCTGATGTTGGTAACTGGGCTCCATATGCTTGTGCTTTCTCGTCTCTTCTCTTTGTTGTAGAGCACTTTTTTCAGCATGTTTAAGTCTGAGTTAATCAGGAGCGTTCCGTGATGTAGTATAACGTTTCTTCTCCTTAGTTGCGCGGAACCAGAGATTTTCTTTCCTTGAACAAATATGCTTCCTGGAGGAATGAGACTGATCGATGATAGCCCAAGTAGTTCCAATCCCTTAATTATTCCGGAGCAAAGAGTTTTGTATGACCCCGCTATATCTAATCCTTTCACCAGGGGGTCATTACTATCTAAAACTATTGTGTAGTTCAAGTTACCTAAGTCGTGATATACTGTTCCTCCGCCTGAAAATCTTTTGACAACCTGAATTCCCTCCTTAAAGCACTCATCAAGGTTAACTTCGGCACAAACCTTTTGAGAATGCCCCACTATGACTGCGCGATTGTTCCTCCAGAACCTGAGGGTTGGTGGGATAATCCCTTGAATTCTAGCCTGGAGAATAGCCTCGTCTATAGCTAAGTTTTTCGCGGCATCATAGGTTATCTCCGAGTCCAGCAATCTCCATGTTACCAACTATGCTGCCTCAGATTAGGGGAAAACTGGAAGAAAATGGATATTTTATGATTTTTATGAAGGGAGCAGTAGACTATAAGGTTTCTCAAGCAGTTCTTTAACTTTTCCCAGGAATTTCGCCGCTATTACTCCATCAACAGCTCTGTGGTCCGCGGATAACGTCACGTTCACAATCTTTCTAATCTTAATTTCCCCATTAACCACGGCTGGTTTATCCCTTATTTTCCCAACTGCCAGTATTGCTACTTCCGGCGGGTTTATTATGGCTGTAAAGGAGTCTACGTCGAATACTCCTAGATTAGAGATGGTAAATGTTCCACCGGTAAACTCATCTTCACTTAGTTTTTTCTCTCTAGCCTTCGCAATCAATTTCTCCACTCTGGATGATATTTGGATGAGATCCATTGAACCCGCATTCTTTAAAACTGGAACTATAAGTCCATCCTCTAATCCAACAGCAATGCCGATGTTTACATCTTTTGACAGTCTGATGTTCTCTCCGTCGCATAGAGCGTTTAGCTGCGGATACTCCTTTAAAGCCATGGCCACCGCCTTTATCAGTATGTGTGTGAAGGATAGGCGAACGCCGGTTTTAGCCTCAATTATGGGAATTAACTCTTCCCTAAACCTTGCAGCCTCAGTCATGTCGACTTCAGCGCTAATATAGAAATGTGGGATGCTCGTTTTACTATAGGTCATCTTTTTGGCTATAGCGCTACGCATACCGGAGATTGGAATTACCTGAAGATCCTCAATCCTCGGCACCGCAGTAACAACTTCTCGCTCAGGAGATACGGGGGCAGGTGAAGGTAATACGGCTGTTTTACTGGCTTCAATCTTAGCCAGATAGTCTAAAACATCCTTCTCAGTTATTCTCCCTCCTGGTCCTGTGCCAACTATCTGCGTTAGGTCGACACCCTTCTCCTTCGCTATTTTCTTCGCTAGCGGAGAGGCCTTAATCTCCCTTTCCACTTTTCCCTCGCTTGGTACCTCTGTTATTGGCAAAGGCGTCGGGGTTTCGGCTCCTAATGCGGTCTCTTTGAAGGTTTCCTCCGGGATTTTCTCCCCCTCCTCAGCTATGTATCCTATGATTTTTGCAACTGGCACGACTTCCCCCTCCTGCGCGAGTATTTTCTT
>JAGTRH010000127.1 GCA_018396795.1 Candidatus Bathyarchaeota archaeon | reverse complement strand
AAGCTCCCACCTCCCAGTAAACCCTATAATCGGAATCGCTGCGATCAAAGCATATCCCACCAGAATGAAACCCCAGTAGGCGCGGGTGGCGTCGACCAACATTCCGCTAACCAGCCTCGCCGCGTATCCTAGAAATTCACCTAAACCGCCGACAAGGCCAACGACGACCGCTGAAACGCCTAGAAACCTCAGATAATCGGGCACTAAACCCCTTGAACCCTCATAGACGATATCCCCCATTAAGCTGACGAGGCCTAGTAGAAAGATGCCGGCGTAAGCGCCCTTAACGTTAAGATAACTGCGATGAGCTCCCAGCATATCTTCATTCAACTCATATGTGCTGTTGCTATGAGTTCAACTGTGAGTTGACCATCAAAATTCATTAAAAGCCTGCGCTCATTTATTAATTAGGGTTTAGAGATCCATTTGGAACTATGGCTTCTCCGTTGTTCCGTGAGGAATAAATGGGTTAAGCCTTTCTCGCTTAAAGGTTGGCTAGGAACTTCAATAGGCGTTGTTTCAACATTCCCTGGTAGACTATGGGGCAGCTTAAGAGGCTGCAACACCCGGGTATGTCGATTGGGTTGATCTGTAGAACGACCTCTGTTTCCTTGATCTTCGGAAGGTTAAGGAGTGGGGCGAGGATCATGTTCCCCTCTTTCTTATAAAACTCCGCGATCATGTCGATGCCGAACCCTTTCTCCGTCTTGGGGTTGCTGAATGAGGGAAAGTTTCCGCAAAGAACCGCTGTTCCCGCTTCGATGATTCCACGCATGGCCTGATCGCTAAAGTAGGGGCTTTTCAGATTGTAGTCTTGTGCGTCGATCACTCCCCGCTTCTTCATCCACCAACGGTCCGTATATCCTTTAGCGTCGACGATCAAGGCGTCCCCTTCTCTGACCAATTTAAGATGCTCCTCCAGGTCCGCCCGTGATATCTCATCTCCTTCATCCACATCGACGTGGACGACAATGCCCCGGTATATGTCCCCGGCAGGGCGACGGCGGAACACCTCCATGGGAAGAGGACCCTTGCTCGAAATGTGTCTCACAGTCTCCACATAGGTGCAGTCGAGGCTGGTGAAGGTAATGCTCCAAACCTCGACACCGTCCTCTGGAACGGTCTTTAACGACGTAACCGTCGTGGATTGGGGTTTCACCATGGGGTACAGATTCGATCCATGTGTGAGTGGAAGCCCAATCCTAATAATCTCATCACCTATCTTATCCATGGGAAAACTCCCCTCTCTCGGACGCGAAATATCGCTGCAGATGAGAAAGATAGATCCAGAGGTTAATATATAAGGATTGACAACTGTTCCAAAGCACGAGTCGCCCTGAGAGGATGAGGGAAAGGCGCCTAAGGCCCATGCAAGCTCTTAAGGATCGTGGGTCGAGGGAGTTAACGGGAAATCTAGAGTCACACTTCGCGGCTTTTCCTTGAGGATGTTAGGTTCATATGCTTGGGCTTTCGAAAAACCCAGTAGGGCTCCTTTTAACTTTCCGCTGGGCAGATACTTCTACTTTGATTGGGAACGCTATTCTTAAAAAGATGCGAAGTGTACCGACATCTTTCGACTGTGAAATGCGTGTGAGGAATGAAGCCTGAGATCAGCGTTTTCATACCAGTTTACAGGGAGTCGACGCTGTTGCCTAAAATGCTGGATGACTTACTCGATCAAGATGTTGAGAAGGAGATTTTCGTCATCATCGATGAGCCTTCTGAAAATTCTCTCCAAATCGTGAAGAAGTTTGGCGGTGAGGTTAGATTTATTTTAAATTGGGAAAGGGTGGGGAAGGTAAATGCTTTAAATGACGCTGTGAAGAAGTCGTCTGGCTTCATTCTCCTCTTTTTAGACTCGGACGTAGAGGTCCCCTCTGAATCGCATTTCCTTAAAAGGATCGTGGAGGAAATGAAGGATGTCGATGTTCTCGATATAAAAAAGGAGGTTGTGAAAGAATCTTTTCTCTCCAGGATGACGTATTACGAGTATGTGGGGTTTAATGTAAGTGGTTGGTTAATGGCGAAGCTGATGAAAAAAGGTCCCGCTGTAAATGGTGCGGCGTTCGCGGTGAAAAGAAGTGTTTTCAACTTCATTGGAGGTTTTAGGAAAGTTATGAGCGAAGACCTTGATTTCGCGACAAGGGCCTTTCTGAAAGGTTACAGGTTCAGCTACTTAGAAGACGTTAACGTTTACTGCCATGTCAAATCAAGCTGGGGGGATTGGATAAAGCAGAGGAGAAGGTGGACGATCGGAGCCGCCTTATGGATTCGAGAATGGGGAAGAGCCCTATTGAAAAGATGCGCTGGGAAACTACACGCTCTCATCCCATTGCTATTCTTGCTTTTCCCTTCTTCGGCAATCCTTATTTTAAACCTCTTTTTACCACGCCTGTTAATCTACAGCATGATTTCCATACTGTTTCTATTTCTCGCGGTAAAATTCAATTTCGCGTTACCAGTCTTGTTGTTAACCCATCTCGGTTTAAACTTCGTTGAGAACTTATCAATTTCCTTATCGATGTTCCTGATCTTCGCGTTATCTTATTTTCTCTTCTCAAGGAAACTGGCGTTTCAATTTAGAATTCACGAGTTTCTATTTTACTACTTCTTCTATTCACTCCTTAACATTTTGCTTGTAATCGTCGGCATAATAGAAGTCTTCGCCCTGAAGAAAAGAACCGTTTCAGACTGGAAAACATAATCTACAGTGAATTCCTTAGTTGATCAGCGGAATTTGTAGCGCAGGTAAGACTACACTTGCATCATTTAATGGAACGCCGCGATGACAGTTTGTGTAGTAGTACTACTCTTTTAGGTAAGACTTAAATTGACACATCGCATCCCTTTGAGTCGAATACGCCTCAGCTGAGGAGGAAGATGAAGGCCCGAACTCTGATCGGTGGAATAACATTCATTATCGGATTCTTAATTTATCAAACAGGCACCTCAATCGCCTTGGAACAAATTCCCTACACCCTAAATTTTTTGAGATCCATCACTACAATTTTACAACTTAACTTAAAAACCGATTTGTCGATACTGTTTGTCGAGTATGTGGGAGGAATAATCGCCATAGCAGGCTTCTTGATATGTGTCTCAAGCCTAGCCTCTAAAGAGACAGCCCCTATTTCCATAACAAGTGAAGAAAGAGAAGGGGAACTTTTAAGTGGCGGACTTCTCGGAGGATTCTTCTCACCTGAGCCAACGTTGAAATGTAAATACTGCGGCGCCTATATCGAGAATGGTGACGTTTTCTGTGGAAAATGCAATCGAGCGTTAGAATAAATGCCTTCATATACCGCTCGCGTAGCTGAAGCAAGTTTTGCGATTAGAAAACATTACTTGATATACTTATGCATTACTATTTTTTAGTAAATATATGAATAAAGGTTGACGTAAACTTCCAATTACCATAACGAGCACGGTCAGGGATAAACTGAGCTTGAAAGAGGGGGAGGAGGTCAACATACACTTGGATGGAAAGGGACGAATCGTCATAAAGAGATTGCCCAAGGGAAGACGGATCTTGAAGCCTGTTAAGAGGCTTCTGCCCGATAAGATAGAGGAGACTATAGAAAGAGGATTGGCGGAGAGCATTAGATGAGGACTGTTGTAGATACAAACGCCATAATCTACAATACATTCGAGGATAGCGAATTCCACGAGAAAGCTCAAATATCCTTAAACCCATTCCACCAGAAGGTTTAAGGCTCGAATCCACATATAAGAAGGAGATTTTTGATCTGAGCCTTTGGAGCCCCGGCCGGGATTTGAACCCGGGACCTGCGGCTCACCAACGCATAGCGGTACAAGGCCGCTGCTCTAACCGCTGAGCCACCGGGGCTTCCCTTATTTCCCTCTCCTCAAAGTGTCTTAAACCGAAGCTGGGAATGTGTAAATGGTTCGAGCTTTTCAAGGTTGCTATGAGCCCGCTATTAGTCTCGTTGAAGGCCTTGGCTCATTACTTTAGTATCTGAACTCCTCCGTCTCTTAAACCCACGTATACTCTGTCGACGAGTTCGATGAATAGCCCTACCTCTACCACGCCTGGGATCGCCTTAACAATTCGTTCCAAGGCTGCTGGGTTCTCTATTTCCCCGAAATCCACGTCTATTACGTAGTTTCCGTTGTCTGTGATGACGGGCCCGTTTTTATGGACGGCGTATCTTAGAATGGGGTTTCCGCCCAAATCTTTAAGTCGTGTTTCTACGGGCTTATACGCGAATGGTATGACTTCAACTGGCACAGGTTTGTTTAGAGACCCTTTGCTCAGTTTGCTTTCATCAACGATGAGCACGACGCGTTGGCTGGCTGAAGCCAACACCTTTTCCCGGGCGTGGGCGGCTCCACCGCCCTTGATGACGTTTAAGGTTTTGGGATCCACTTGGTCGGCTCCATCTATCGTTAAACTGGGTTTTGGGGTTACTGTTAAGGTGGTTAACGGAATCCCATGCTCCACGCAGTGCAGTTCGGTTTGGGTTGAGGCTGGAACAACTTGGACAGACAACTTCTCCAACCTTATTCTCTGAGCCAACGCCCCAATGGCCAAAGCGACGGTTGAACCGCTTCCAAACCCTATGACCGATTTATCCTCTACCTCTTTAACGGC
>JAGTRH010000126.1:2153-4630 GCA_018396795.1 Candidatus Bathyarchaeota archaeon | reverse complement strand
AAGAAATATCTAGAAGATTTCCAAGGTACACTGAGCCGGCACACGACCCGGAGTGGCTTCACGCTTTTATGGAGCGCACTGTTAGGATGGTTGAGAGAGACAAGAACCATCCATGCGTAATAATATGGTCTCTTGGGAATGAATCCGGTTATGGGCCTAATCATGACGCGCTAGCAGGCTGGATTCACGGCTATGATCCAACAAGGCCAGTCCATTATGAGGGGACAATAAGAACTGGTGAAAGAAAGATCTCCAGGAGCGTTGACATAATAAGTATAATGTACCCGTCTCTAGATAGGCTGAGGGAGCTTGCTGAGGATCCTGAGGATGATAGGCCTATTATAATGTGTGAGTATGCGCATTCCATGGGTAATAGCACAGGCAACCTTAAAGAATACTGGGAGATGATACGAAAGTATAAGCGCCTCTGCGGAGGCTTCATATGGGACTGGGTAGACCAAGGAATAAAAAAGAAGACTCCTGAAGGCATAGAATACTGGGCATACGGCGGAGACTTCGGAGACATACCAAACGACGGAAACTTCTGCATAAACGGCTTAATCTGGCCAAACCGCAAACCCCATCCGGCCATATGGGAATGCAAAAAAATACAACAGCCAGTTGAGGCTGAAGCCATAGATTTACTTAAGGGCGTATTCCGAATTCTGAACCGATACGACTTTACAGACTTGAGCATACTCGATATCTCATGGGAGCTTACTGAAGATGGAGAAGTAATTCAGGAGGGTTCACTGCCGAAGCTTTATACTCCGCCGCATGAGAGTGAAGTAGTAACTGTGCCGTTTAAGATTCCAGATACACTCAAGCCGGGAGCAGAGTATTATCTGACAATACGATATCGGCTGTCTAAAGATACACTTTGGGCAGAGAAGGGCTTTGAAGTCGGCTGGAGCCAGTTTAAAATGCCATTTACAGTTCCTCCCAGACCAGAAATAAAGCTCAGCGACATGCCACCTCTCAAACTTGATGAAAACTCGGAAAAGATAGCCATTTTAGGGGAAAAATTCAGTTTAACTATTGATAAAAGCGCCGGGTGCCTATGTTCTCTCATTTATGATGGTTTCAACCTGATTAAGAATGGACCGCTTCTAAATGTTTGGCGTGCGCCAACAGATAACGATGTCCCGAGATTAGCGCCAATTTGGCGTAGCGCTGGACTTGACCGACTTAGACATGTAGTTAGGAGCATCAGGGCCGAGAGGGTGGCTGACCAACTAGTTCATGTAGTAATTGAATCTTCTCTTAACACTCCGGAAAATGTTGAGAAGTTCAATTGCACCTATATTTATAAGGTTTATGGCAGCGGAGACATCATTATTGAAACCAATGTTAAACCTGGATCCAATCTTCCACCACACCTGCCAAGAATAGGTCTACAATTAACTATTCCAGGTGGATTTGAAAACTTCACGTGGTTTGGTCGCGGCCCACATGAAAACTACTGCGACCGAAAGGAGGGCGCTCTCGTAGGAGTTTACAGCAGTACGGTTGACGAACAATATGTGCCATACATTAAACCACAAGAGAATGGGAACAAAACCGATGTACGTTGGGTTGCACTTACAAATAATTTAGGACTTGGCATACTCGCTGTTGGAATGCCCTTAATGGAGGTCAGCGCACACCATTATACTATAGGCGCCTTCGAGGGGGCAAAGCATACGTGCGATCTTAAAAGAAGAGAGGACATAACCTTAAACTTAGATTACATGCAATCAGGACTTGGAGGTGGAAGCTGCGGACCTGATACTCTACCGCAGTATCTTGTTAAGCCGGAACCAGTTACATTTAGAATCAGGCTAAGACCAATCTCACCAGGCGAATCACCTATGAAATTGAGCAAACAAGTGATCAAAGATTAAAGTGTCATTACATGGCCCTAGAGGGAGTGAAGATGAATGCCTACGAGCAGAATAGGAGATTAGGGAGGGGCGTCAACATACTCGGTTACGACCCAATATGGAGATCTAAGGATAAGGCACGAATGAGGGATGAACACTTTACTCTGATAAGGAAGGTTGGCTTCAGCAGTGTACGTATTGCACTCCATCCCTTTCGAGATGGAGCCATAACAAAGGATAATAAAATTTCAGATGGATGGTTGAAGATTTTAGACTGGGCTATTACTCAATCTCTCAATAATAATCTTATGGTAATACTTGACTTCCATGAATTTACCATCATGGGGAAATCACCACTAGAGAATAGGATGAAATTCCTTGACTTCTGGAGGCAGATTGGAGAAAAATATTGTGATTGTCCAGACGAAGTCTTATTTGAATTGCTAAATGAGCCTAATAATGAATTGACACCGGAATTATGGAACACTTTTCTTAAGGAAGCTCTAAGCATTGTTCGGGAAAAAAATCCTAAGAGAACAGTTATTATAGGACCTGCCTTTTGGAATAGCATTAATTACCTCAGTAAACTGAATTTGCCTGAAGATGATAGAAACA
>JAGTRH010000126.1:0-2143 GCA_018396795.1 Candidatus Bathyarchaeota archaeon | reverse complement strand
TAAACGTAACCGTCCACTATTACGAGCCGATGGACTTCACACATCAAGGCGCTAAATGGGTTGGTCGAGAGGATAAAGTCGGGATAGAATGGAACGGAACTGATGATGAGAAAAAAGCAATTAAAAGCTCGTTCGATAAAGCCCAGTCATGGGCAAGAGAACATGATAGACCAATATTCCTTGGGGAGTTTGGAGTCTACGATAAGGCCCCAATGGAATCTAGAGTTCGCTATTTAAGCTTCGTCGCTAGGTTAGCGGAGAGTATGGGTTGGAGCTGGGCTTACTGGCAGTTCGATAGTGACTTCATATTATACGATATACCGGGAAATAAATGGATAGAACCCGTACTAAACGCTTTAATTCCGCCGGAGGAACAACGCTCCAAAAGATGCTGACTAAAAATTTACCGTCTTACAAGCTGAAAAAGGTTTATAAGATTATAATAGCAGGCTTCTATGTTGATAGATATGGACGAATACTACTTCGCTGAGAAACTTGATAGCTGTGAAAGCTACGGTGAGATATTCGACTTAGTGAAGAAGGCCGTTAAGAAAACAATAGGTTTACACAGAGTTGGCCTACTCTTATATCTGGAGAATTTGCCGCCATATATCGGTGCATACCATCAAGTTGGCTCGAACGGAATTGTTCTAAATAAGCTGCTGATAGGCGTGATGAGCAAGTCTCTTATATCAAAAACCGAGTTTAATTCGCTTATCTTCTCGCTTCTCCTCCACGAATATTTGCATTCACTGGGATATTTAGATGAAAGGAAGGTTAAACAGCTCGTTTATGAGATAAGCCTAAAAACGTTTGGAAAAGAACATCCAGCTGTTAAGATGGCTTTGCAACCTCCTCTGCTCAATATTCCAGAGTTATACTCTGAGAATTATGTGAATCACAGCATTGAAATCGTGAAAGATTTTGAGAGGATAGAGCATCCATACGTCGCTTAGCGAAGCGATAAATTTAAGTTACTCATCTGAAAGATTATAGTCCTTTAAGTGATGGGGAATGAAATTATTTGGTAGGAAGAAGGAATCAAAGACCGACGAAACAACATATGAGTACGAGATCTTCGGCGGCTTTACTATAACAAAAGTCCCGGGCGGGTACGATATAACATGGAAGAGCCCAAACGTTACAACAATAAAAGTGCATTCAATGCCAGTAATATCAGAGGAGGTTCAAGTGAAACAGGAAGGCGACGTAATACGTATCTTAACAACAGAATGCAAGATGAAGCTAGTGACGAGAGAGGGAAAAACAGAAGCGTACATAACAAAGTTCTAGTTTTACTGAAAGAACTAAGATTAGTCAGTATATCACATGTGTTATTCGCTCTAAAAATTATTTTTTGTGATCACCCCACTCTTATACAACGGCGCTATCGTAAATAGATCAATTTGGCATGAAAACTCTATATCCTCATTAAAGCCTAGTTCAATTAGTCTTTTAGAGTGCTCGCTTTTCATAATATTTGCGCATAAGTCCTTTTCTCCATATCTGAATACTAGAAGCGCCGCTTGCGCAGGATCAGAAAGCTCAATTAATTCACTTGGTAATTTACTAATTATTGCGCCAGCGCAGATGAAATCTTCTAAGGAAAATCTACCATTAGTACCGGATTGAATTATGGATATGTCGACTCCTTCAGCTTCGGCTATAAAGGCCGCTTTCTCAGCAACAGATTTTGCGTTTAAAAATGAACCAATAAGAACCCATTTAGCATCCTTGGAGCATGTCAGGGCCAAAGTTCCACTCGTCGTTGTTAATACTATAACTCTGCCAAAAACCTTTTCACGTGTATATTCTAAGGGAGAGTTTCCCATGTCGAATCGGCGAGGCTTTAATCCACCTCTTTCCCCAGCCAAAATATAACCCGGATTTTTAGAATGGACTCTTTCAGCTTCCTTTAAGGTCTTAACAGGTATTATAGCCTTGGCGCCATTTGCTAAAGCCGTTACAATCGTTGAAGTGCATCTTAAAACATCCACAACAATTATTAAGTCTCCCCTATTAACAGCTTTAATAGCATCCTTTGCTAAAAATTCAGTATGTACTTTAATCGGCATCGCATAACACCTATTTTGCTCCCGAAAGGGAAATGATTTAATAAGATGCTTACCACTTGATATTTTTT
>JAGTRH010000125.1 GCA_018396795.1 Candidatus Bathyarchaeota archaeon | reverse complement strand
TAGGCTTCCACAGGAGCTTCACAGCCTACCTTGGTGAGGAAGAAGACATCGTGGCCATCTACAATATAAGGAGTAGCACCCCCTTCACGGGTCTGGTTCCAATCTACCTTGCTGAAAGAATAAGCCTGATGAATGGTATCTTAGCCAGCAGCCCCGAGGTGATAGTGCCCTGCGTAATTAAGGGTGAAGCCTTATTTTTGAGGGGCGTATTACCCAAAGAGTTCACTAGGCTAAATCCGCTGACAATCCTAGAGGGCGACATGCTTAATTTAGACGACATCAACTCCGTAATTGTAGGAAGGAACGTTGCGGAGAAACTCGGCTTAAAACCTAATAATAGGGTTCTAGCCTTAGGTGTACTGGCCGACCGCCACTTAGAGCTGCAAGTGAAAGGCATATTTACAACGCGCTCAGCCATGGACGATGAGGTTCTCGCACCGCTATATGTGGGACAGTGGTTACGTAGGGCAGACTATGGGCAGGTCACCCTCATAAGGTTCAAGATAGACAGAAGCCTAGTAAACCCTGATGCGATCTTCGAGGAGGTTTCTAAAGAAACATCTGAACCAATTCCAGATCAGAATCAGGATGGATCTGGGGCTCCAAAATCGCCTGAAGAGGCAATCATACCTAGAGTAATTATGCAGTTCAGAATTGAGGACATAGGGGTTGAAGAGGTTCAGAAATTTATGAGGAACTACATGGAAAGATACGGCTTTACTAGGGAGGCTCTATTAATCCTATCAGCTGTTATATTTTTATTTTCAAGCGTAAATATAGCAGCGGCTACAAAAACCATAATAATTCAACATAAAGGCGAAATAAACATTTTAAGATCAATCGGTGCATCTAAAAAACTTCTAAAGAGAGATCTTTTAATCAAGCTTCTTCCCTGTTCTGTAATTTCCTCATTAATCGGGGTCGCCCTAGCAATCGCAGCCTTAACAATAATTCAGGAATGCGGCTGCCTAAAGATTCTCTCACACGCAGCGTCCTTTCAGATCGATCCGCTTGTCATAATTTTAAATATCATTTTAGTTTTTCTATTAATCTCCGCAATTATTCTCCGCTCTGAAGCAGAGATATAAAATTACTGAAACTATTAAAGCATATTTAAGCAAGAATTGACTATTTCATCAATGAAGATTTATGGAATGTGGACATATACGGATGAAGAATTGGCTGTGCCTGAGAATTAAATCGAAGCTTAAATGATTCCTATAAAAATGTGGGGATGAAAGCTTTGATAGAGATTTCAGACGTCTGGAAGAGTTACGGCGCAACCCAAGTTTTGAGAGGCATAAACCTGTCCGCTGAAGAGGGCGACTTCATCGTTATTAGAGGCAAATCCGGTGCGGGAAAAACGACGCTTCTCAAAATTATGGGCCTTCTGGAGCCTCCGGATAAAGGCGAGGTGAAGATTTTCGGCAAAGCAACAAGTATGCTCAGTGACGATGAGAAATCAAAGATAAGGCTTCATGCAATAAGCTTCATCTTTCAATTTTTTAATCTAATGCCCACCTTAACAGTTTTAGAAAATATAGAGTTGCCCCTTGCATTGGCGGGGGTTAACAAACTTGAGAGAACGAAGCGGGCGCGTGAACTCTTAGAATATTTTGATCTAGCGGACTTGTCATATAGGTTTCCTGAAACCCTAAGCGGGGGAGAAAGGCAGCGCATAGCGATCATAAGGGCGCTGGCAAACAACCCTAAAATCATACTGGCCGATGAGCCGACGTCAAGCCTAGATGATGAAAACTCGCAGATACTTATAAAACTGCTTAGCGAGATAAACAGGGAGAGAAAAGTGACTATTATATTCACAACCACCGACTTATATGAGAAGGTGCCGGCGACTAAGGACTACGTGATGAAGGAGGGTCGCTTAAAAGAATCGATGGAAAATATGCGATAAACTCTTTCCATTTTAAGATGATAAGATGAAAATAACCGCTGTTTTTAATGGAAATCATCAATGTAAATTTTGGTCTTCTCAGTTTGCTGACGCTGAACTTTTAATGGTTTGATGCTATGGAAACGAATCTTTTGGAATGCTTAAACGCGAGCTGCTCTTCTGCCTCTGCGCCTTAACATGAGGGCCGCCGCTATGACGACTATTACAACCGCAGCTATTATTATGTAAGTTGTATATTCTTGTCTTTTCTCAAGAAAGCCCTCTGGGACATCAAATGATGCATCTATATCCAGCGGCTCAATTAGGTAGCTTCCCCAATCGTTCCAGCTGCTTCCGCCAGCCAGTATCTCCACTATCACATGTTTGTCCGCTAAAACTGAGTGGCATCCGCTTTCAAGAAGCCTAAACTCGTCTTTCTCCATTCTTATCGGTGCGCCTCCATCTATGCTTATCGTTAAGTCTTCCGGCGCAAAAACTACAGCCATTGTCGGGGCGTAAAACCTCACCTCCTGATTGGGCTTAGCCCCAACAAAAGTTATGTCATCGCCAAGATGATCCATATCAACCACTCCTTCGGTTTGACCAACCATGAAACATATATTTCTAGCGCTTTGAACTATAAGTTTGAATCTTCCAATGCCTAAGTTATGATACCAGTAGTTCCTGTTCTCAACATCGCTTGAAGTGAAGGTTCTTTCAGCTATGGTATCGAGAGCCTCATTATATACGGTAACCTTTCCTTCTTCAAGGGGGATGACTATAAATGCTGCGGATCTTCCTTCCTCCTCCAATGTTACGGATACGGGAGCATAGAATACTCTGCCAACATATCCGCCAGTTATGGCTGGAACTGCCACAAAATCTCCTAGAGCAGAACAGGATAGTACGGCATCGCTAGTTGTAGTTAAACGGTAGACAACATTATTTCCAGCGCCGTTATTATATTCAAAACGGTGCTTCCTTGACTGCAATATGGTTGTGTGAGAGTCACGTTGTTTAAGATGCCCACCAGCTGACCAGCGTTCTATCACATCTGAAAGAGACCAATCCGTCTCTCTGAGAGCGAATAGGTAGAAGTTATATCCTATTCTATCTTTTGAATACGCATAGGGATGTGTTCCTGGGGCTGCGACGAATACGAATTCTCTACCTCTGAAGCCGCCGGTTACTGATGGATAAAACGTGCTGGTTCCTCCAACCGATCCCTCCGGTTCAAAGACCCATGCGCCTCCGGCTAGCATGGCCGCTACTCTTTGCGAAGATACCATCTTAAAGAATGATCCAGCTGATATGTAAAAGAACTTTTTTTCAAATTTGTCAATCACGTCGGAGGCGAGCATTACATTTGAATAAATGTCCCATATTTCAATGTAAGTATCATCTTCCAATCCAACGACATCAAGTATTGCCACGCCGGATGGCACAGTATAGGAAATCACTGTTCCCTCAATTAATTCATCAACTTCTCCAGGGTAATCTCCTTCGCCACCAGCAATATTTGTTGTCGGCGGAACATATCCGTAATAAACATGCTCATTTGTATTAGAGTTTAATGAGGGTAAGGTTGCTGACGCCATAGTCAGAAAGATCAAAACAGATAACATTATGACTGTCATCCAAAACCTTCTAGTTAACATAAACTGCCTCCCTAAATTTATCTATACATAAATCACACGTAACTAATATAAAATTTTTCCTAGATCTCAACCGTTGGGATCCATAAAAGGTGGGAGAGGGGGTATATTCTGAATTGCAGGTGAAATATGCTTTTTATCAGGTTTAAAACGGCATTAAAACCCGGAATAAAACGAGGATTCCAACAACTTGATTTCCGGAATTTTTTCCGCAAAATTGCTACTGTAGCAATTTTTTTCTTAGGGATAACAACTGTAGCAATGGATTAGAGAAGAGGCAGCATCCTTGAATTCCCTTTAAGGTCCATCTCTCGCTCTATTTGTATTTCGCTTATCGAGGGTTAATGAAAGCGCCAGCACTTTCATTCATCTTGGCCGCTTCATTTTCTCACCTATTTCAATCGGCTAAACCAGTAGAAACATAACCCTGGCAACAAAGCCCATTTTAAGCCGCTTTCCAAAAGTGGGGAAAGATTTTTGGCGGGCCCGCCGGGATTTGAACCCGGGATCTCCGGCTCCGGAGGCCTGCACGCTACCCCTTGCTCAGAGTTGTTCGGTGCCTTTGATCCTGGCTAGGCCACGGGCCCATTAAGTCGCATGAATAAGATTACGTTATTGTGCTATTTGTGCTTTCCACCGGATACTTCACTCTGTATACGCATACTAGGGGCACTATTGAGGTTCCCGGAGCCGGGTTCGGCTGTCCCTCATTTTGCGAGAAATGCGCTTTCTCGAAATATTCTAGTTTTGTTGTTGAGTAGCCGTATAGTGTCATTTCTTTGCCATAGGTCATTAGCTTATATAACACCGTGTTTTGTCCTAGACTGTTGGCTATGGTTTCACCGCTCTCAACCTGATAATTTCTATTATAGTCCACCCAGTCCCATCCAAGCGTGTAGTTGCCGAAAAGAGTGTCATTAAGTCCGGGTATTAAAGCCATCCATCTCCATTTGCCGTTGTCTCCTCCATAGCCTGGTGCATCATAACCGTCCTTGCTGAAAGTTACATATACAACTACATGCGTCACCAAATATTTTTCAAGGATCTTAATGGCTTCAGTCTCATTTGACATAAACATTCT
>JAGTRH010000124.1 GCA_018396795.1 Candidatus Bathyarchaeota archaeon | reverse complement strand
AAGTTCTTAATTTGATTGAAATTTTATACTCTCTTTCACTTCATTCAATTGATTCAAACTATTTTCTCAACATCAACTATCTCTAAAGCAACTATATCTTTGCCATCATCATAGAAGAATATTACAAAACCGTCTTCTGTAGGCTCGCCTATCGGCTTCTCAATGTATTTAAACCTGATGTAAAGACCTCCTCTTTTACCATAATCTAAAGCTATAACCTTCCTTGGCAGCTTTATGTGATACTTATTTTCAATACTTGATAGTATCTTCTTAATGTCCAAGTCTAGAATTGTCTCAGGGATCGTAATCCTCTATACCTCCTTCTTTTTCTCTTATCATTAATCAAGTAGGCTGTTCTTATATAACCTTAGTTTGAAAGATTTATCTTGCTATGCAATAATTCTGTAGTGTTTTTATCATGAGCAAGGAAGTTAGGTATATTGATACTGAAGATTCGCTATTGATCAAGGCATTATTATCTTCTCCATGGATAGCAAATAATGGATGAGTATCGGCGATAGCACTAAGAGGATGACTAGCAAGATCAATAGTATTCCTGAAATTATTAAGAATTAGTGAGCCGTCGAAAAAGCTAAAAGAAGCGGGGTACACCTAACATTAGGCCATAGCATGGAAATTAGATGGGCGCCAATCTGGACAGACGAAAACATAATCAGAGCCGTGTTAATGCAAACTAGCAGCTTTTTCCAAAAGGTCAAGAAAAGCGGAAAGCTAAAATTGTCCTTCCCTTATTTTGAGTACGAATATCAGCCAAGTCAGCAAGAACTATATTTTCAGAAGGAAGTGGATTTAGCAGAATGCTTAGAGATAAAATCTATTAAAGAGGTTCTTGACCAAATAAGTAAGTTAAAACCATTTAAACCGTTCATCACACAGATCGAGGAAACATTGATCTTTTCTTTAGACCTTCCTGAATATTTTCGTTTTATTCTAAATTATTTATCAAAAATTCCAGAGATTCCAGAAAATCATAAGAAAGAAATTCGCGAGTTAGCATCATTGCCTAGAGAAGTTTTGCAAAACAAAATTCTGAAGAGTGGCGATACACAAAGGCCCTTTCCTTTTGCACTTGCCGATAAATATATTATGCCTATTCTTTCAATTTATCCCGAACTAGGTGATACCATCACCGATCTTGCTGTAAAGGAAAAAATAGCCGTGGAGAATTCCTTTAGAGGAGAAGATTATTTAGTATATTTTGTTTCTATTACGGATAAACCCTCAGATCTTACCGTCTACATTCCAACCTCAGCAAAAGACGCTCTTCCAAATGTAGGGGTATTTAGGGCACGTGTAATTGGAATAGTTTCATATACGGTGAACTTACCACTTGGAACAAAGAAAGGAACACCATTTTTCATTCGGGCAGTATCACTTTTCTTTCCATACACTATCAGCTGACCTAGCATAGGAAGTATGTGAGGTTTAAAAAGACCGAGCAGTTGCAAGAAGCTTAGTAGCACTAAATAGGTTATCGATAAATGGACGCAAAAGGTCGTTTTCATATGCAAATTTGGCAACTTTGTAAAACTTCTATCTCTCATCGTTAATCAAGTTGCCTTATTATAGCTTCTTTTATTCTCTCTTTGCGTTACAGACCTTTGCTTCTTAACACCTTCTTGGAGAAAAGTTCTCAATCTTTTAGCATCATGGCGTTCAAAGATTTCTATTTTATCTTCCGTGAAAGTCCTGTATTCGAATCCTAACTTTTTCATGATGATCGGTTTCAATTCTAAGTCGATTTCATAACCGATCGAATTACGCTCAAGTTCTTTTGCGACTTTCGAAGTAGTGCCTGAGCCGAGAAACGGGTCAAGTACGGTTTCTCCTACGAAAACAACTTTATTAGTCGCCTAGGAATTTCTTCTGGAAAAGCAGCTATTCCCTCCTCTAGCCTTCCTTTGAAAGGCAAAACATTAGTTACATCCCATACTGATAGGAACCATTTACCCTTTTGATATTCTGTTAATTCTATCTTAGATGCTCCAACAACCTTTTGATCTAATTTCTTGATGTAGTTGTAATCGAAGTCGCCTTTCTGAAATATGAGTATTTCCTCAAAGATGTTATCGGGATAGAAATACATAGGGTGTGGATGCTGTAATACTACACCAGATCGTTTGCTTATTCTTATATACCCTTCAGGCTTTCTCCAAATTATCTTATCCCTGTATTTAAAACCCAACTCTATCATTATCTTCGTTATGTCATCTGGAACTGGATACAGCTTTCCATTAATCCTTACACCTTGAGTTACGAAGCATGCAATGCGTCCATCAGCTAGCACCCTTTGTAACTCCTTACCCATGATAAGGATTAGCTCCAAATATTGATCATAGCTTTTGAAAAGGTTAGGATAATCAAAAGGAGCGTTATAGTAAGGCGGAGAAGTAACCATTAAATGAATCGATTTATTAGGTATTTCATGCATATCACGACAATCGCCAAAGATAATTTTATGAGTGGTGCCCAAATCTTATCTCACCCCTCATTTAGCTTTGTAAGGTCAAGTTCTATCTTCAGCTGCTTTAAACGGTAACAGATCCCTTTATTATTGGCATAGTATTTTTCAACAAGTTCAGCATCTCTTAAAGTCTCTAGCGCACGATAAACAGTTTCCCTGTATCGAACGGGATTACCTGTTCGTTTAAGCGCCTCTCTCACTTCCTTTACTGTTAACCCATCTCCAACTCCAGCTAGCACCTTCACTATAGCTCTTCTTACTGGACTGTTCAGTGCCTCGACTATTTTCTTGCTCACAATTTTTGTTAATGTTGCCAATATAAATCATTATGTTGCATTTGAAAGTCACTTAATTGAATATTGTGGTAACAAACCTACTTTAGACATATTTCAACTCTCCTATTTTATGGATTTAGGAAAGTACACGCTTGATACTTTACAGATCTACTTCCCTTGGGACGATGACCTCTATACTTACTTAAAAGGAAAAGGGCTTATGTCTAAAAATCCCAAGTTGAAAGTTCTTCCTTTGATTTATTCTGACAACTGTGTCAGTACTCAAGGTGTCCAGCAAATTAAAAGGAACTATGTTATCGATCCAGTGCTTTACGGTTTGCATGAGAGTCAGCTTGGCTGGCAGAGAGTTGGCAACAAGGACTTTATTATTCCCGCAGAACGTCCTCAATTGCAAGTTATCCCAGAGGACGGAACAATTAAATTTAAAGTCATCCCAAAAGTAAATGGGAAGAATGAGTATCATATTGAATTTAGCGTTATGAGTCCCTTTGGAAAAATCTATTCCAATTGGGTCGCCTTTTATTTACCAATCAATAGCGCGAAGGAATTGGTCAGTAAACTCGTCTACCATTACAAGAGTCTCTATAAAGATGAGGAAGTAATACCTGAACTTAACAAGGAGTCCAAGCAGGCACAGAGAGAGCAGATGCACTGGGCTTTTACGAAAGTACTTTCTTACTGTTTTTCAATAGCTGAGTTTGATTATGCTGTTAAATATCTAAAAGAAAGCGGCGTTGCTGGAACAATGCCATCACTTGTATTTAATGCAAACAATCCTAAACATACACAGGTAATGAAGCCTTTCATCAAACTTGGAATGGTTGAAACGAGAGAAGAGGCTGGGTTCTGGCCTCGTAATGTTCAATTAGTGATGAAGCTAGCACAGGACAAGATAATTGTAGGACAACGTGGGAAGAAGATTAAAGTCAAAGGATTTATTGATGATAGTGGACTGACAGAAAATTACGTCCAAGTTGCAGTACCTAATTTTCTTAAAGCTTTGGCAAGGTTACGTGCTTGGTATAACGCTCAACCCTATTTTAAGGTTAAACTCTAAACCCTACTGGTTATTTGCCAGCAACTCAAACCATCACTTAACTGTAAAGATTAAGATGGCTATCGTTTCTCTTCCATTGATTCTACTTGATTATTTCACTATTTCTTTTTTCTTTTTGTAAAAGGAATAATTTTAGGCACTTCCTTTGAATATTGATTATATTGCTCCCCAAATATAGCCTTGAGTTCCTTTTCTTCAAAACTAGCAACTACAAAGTTGAACCATAATAGCAAAAGTATTGCTGAAACTAATAGAAAACTATAATCCAAAACTAGAAACAATCCAAGAACAAACAATACTACACCAAGATACAATGGATGCCTAACATATCGATAAGGACCTTTAACGATTAGAGGTTCAGTTCTTCCTGAGAGATTTTTTAAAGAATTTTTCTTCATTACTTTCGAGAAGGTTACATATGTTGAGATTAAGACATCAATAGGCTTCCTATATTTGAAGAACCAAGCAAAGAAGAATAATGTAAAAACAAGAAAAATTAAACCTAGCAAGCGAATTAGAATTGTAAAACCAAAGCTCAATGGTATTTTAAGAATTATAGTCAATAGGTATCCAAGAGTGAAAAAGGCTGTAATAACAGCAAAGGCTATCAATGGCACTAAAAGAACTGCTTTAGTCTTGATAGAAAGCATATTCATCTTTTCAGGTTACTATGGCTAATGGTTTCTTATTCTCTCTTTTTGTTACGTTAAGTATCATGAAGCCCAAGACTTCTCCCTTTTCATTCACCCTTATTAGAGCATCATCTTCTAGATGCTTGAAGAAACCTTTACCACTTTTTAGAGTAACCTCTAAGAGATCT
>JAGTRH010000123.1 GCA_018396795.1 Candidatus Bathyarchaeota archaeon | reverse complement strand
TCATCAAGAGTTGGCTTAGTTATAGAAGCCTTTCTAATCAGGACACCGCTAGATGTTAAAATGTCCATGATTTTTGGCAGTGCTAATTCGGCATCTTGAACTATGACGTTTATCTCTTGTTCGTTTATAATTAAATCGCGTACTGAACTTAACTTTTTAATTATTTCTACTGCTCCCTGTGAAAGCCCCTTTTCCACTTCAAGGGATATTATCTCACCTTTAAGTGAATGCTTGAGAACTTCAGCTGTTCCATGGGCCACTATCTTCCCCCTATTTATTATGGCTATCTCATCCGAGTAGGAGTCAGCCTCGTCCATGTAATGCGTATTAAAGAAGATTGTTGCATTATATTCTTTTTTGAACTCTATAAGTCTTTCCCAAACAGCTTTTCTAGCAGATGGATCTAAGCCTATTGTAGGCTCGTCTAAGAATAGGATTTTCGGCTTAGTTAGCAAAGCGCATGCGCACTCAAGTCTCCTAATCATTCCACCTGAATATGTTCTAACAAGGTTATTTGCGAACTCGCTTAGGCCCATATTTTCTAGGGCATCCCAGATAATCTTATCTCTCATATGCGGTGGAATCCCGTAGATCTTAGCGTATATTAGGAGGTTCTCATATCCACTTATATCAGTCCAGACGCTCATTTCCTGAGGAACATAGCTTATAAGTTGTCTAACCTTAGCGCCTTCTCGAACAACGTTCAAACCGAATACATAGGCCTCGCCAGAAGTTGGTTTAATTTGCGTCGTCAGAATCCTAATTAGAGTTGTTTTACCCGCACCATTAGGTCCTAAAAGCGCAAAAATTTTGCCAGACTCAACCTTTAGGTTAACGCCATCTAAAGCTCTGACGTTGCCATTATAAACTTTAGTTAAACTTGCAACGCTCACGGCATAATCCATATGGAACGCCGAATACCCTTAGAATCATCTGTTAATAAAAAGATTGCTTTCAATAATCTTGTGAATATAATAGCGCTTAAATACTTCCTTAGAAACAAAAATTTCAATTATTAAGGAGGGCACTCAACATTGATTATAGAGAAGATCGTTTATTTTGAATCTGGTGGAAAACAAAATACGGACGCCACTCTAAGTTTAGTTAAGGAAAAAGCAAGGAAGAAGGGTATAAAGAACGTGATTTTAGCCTCAGTAACAGGTTTTTCAGCAGAGAGAGCCCTAGAAATCTTTAAGGATACAGAAATTAAGCTAACTGTTATAAGTTTAAAGGGTTCTCCAGGTTCGCCTTTCCCTGGTTTCCCAGAAGATTTACGGAAGAGATTGATGATGATGGGACATAATTTCTGTTATGCTTCAGATGTTAATTACAAGTTTCCGGAGATGGTGCAGGATACGCTGCGTAGACTCTGTGAGGGATTTAAAGTTTGTGTTGAGATTACGTTGATTGCGACGGATGCTGGCTTCATTAAGCCCGGAGAGGAAGTTATTGCTGTCGGGGGAACTGGTATTCTTGGATACAAGGAGGGAGGCGGAGTGGACACTGCAATAGTGATCGAGTCTATAAGAAGTGAGGACTTTCTTGAGTTAGAGACTATTTTCGGAAAGAAAGAGGAAAGGAGGAAGATTAAAGAGATTATATGCAAGCCAAGATGATGACTGAACATTTTTCTGATTCAGCAATTGATTCTCAGGTTTTATTTTGACTCTTTAATCTCAGAATGTTATTTTTATCGGGAACCCTCGTTAAATTCGCGTCCATTATTTCTATAATCGCTATCTCGGCCAAATATAATGTTCTGCAGCCTTCTTCTAAGTGTCCTGCATAAGCGAACTCTTGATCTGATACAATGGCGTGTAAGTGTGGTTTACCATCAGCTATTATTCCCATTATTGATGCTAACTCCAGAGGAGTATCCTTCCAGCGTCTATAGAACTCTTTAGGTGGATAACCAGTCGTCGATACCATATGTAAAACGCATTGATCCAGAGTCCCGATAGCCGAGAATACAATAGCATCCTTTATCCCTTCTCTCTTCACCATTTCATTTATGCTCTCTAAAACGTAGTCTCCAGGATCAAGCCTTAATAGGAAGATCCTTCCTATTTTATTAGCAACAAAATATTCCATAAAGCAGATCCTCCAGATGAAGTTTACTGCTCGTAGTACAAAAGTTCCAGTATTGTTCCTAAACTTTTTCTAGCATCCAAGTAAATGTATCCGCCACCTCTAAAGAGACCCTTCTGCTCTTCGACGGCGCCTAGCTCTGAAAGGATTTTAATGGATTCATTAACGTTCTTGGTTACAAAAGCTATGTGATGGATTCCATTACCATGCTTATCGAGAAAGTCCCACCATGTAGTCGGCCCATCTATTGGTTGGATTAACTCTATAACTATGTTCTCCAACTTAAAAAATGTTAACTTAGCTCTTCCCGGTGATGGTTTACCCCTGAAAGTCATGCGTGTCAATTCCCAATCATCGGTTTCAATTATTGGCTGCGGTTCTAAGCCGAGTAACTTAGCCCATGAGTTCCGAGCTTTCTCAATATCGCTAACAATTATGCCTATTTGAACAACATTCTCAAACCCCATGTGACGGAACCTCCATCTTAATATTTAAGTTTAGGGGAGAGTTAATCCAAGTGCATCTAAATAAGATTTTTGGGATGCCCTATCTAACGCCATTTGCTTCTCCGCCCTTTCAAGCACTTGAGGAGCTATCTTTCTTGGAACAACGACCACACCGTCATCGTCACCAACAATTATATCACCCGGATTCACTGTTACACCACCTATTGAAGTGGAAACGTTCACGTTTTCCGGTTTAATCTCAAGCCTGCCAACAACTTCTGTTCTACCTCGGGTTCTACAGAAAACTGGAAACTTTATACATCGAATCTCCGAAATATCTCTACAGCCCCCATCTAAGATAACCCCCTCAACACCCTTAGCCTTAGCAACCAGCGCCACCATTGATCCCCAGAAGCCAACATCCAAGCATCCATCTGAATTGATGGCTATTACTACTCCTGGTCCCGCAAGCTTCATGAAATGGTCGTAATTAGCCCTAGTTTTATACCATTCTTCAGCATATCTATCATACTCCTCTGAATTCATCGTAGGAATCTCTTCCTGGACCCTTCTAGTCTGAACCGTTAAAGCGAACCCCGCGATCTTTATGCCAGAATAAAGTGGTCTAATCTTACGTGAGATTAGTGTTCTTTCGTGAAAGCCGAAGCGGTCTAGCGCGTCCACGACATCAGCAACTCTAACAATTTTATATCTTCTAATCAAATTGAGGTCTATCATATCCGAGAACCTCACGCTAAGCGAAACAGATTAGTAGTCTCCATTTATCTCTTTTTCGGTTTAAATGTGTAGGGTATCGTTGTCTCGCTCGAAACTCCTACATTATTTTAAAGCAGTAGAAACATTTAGGGGATTTTCCTCTTTCTTTTCATAAAATATATTATAATAATTGCAGTTAAAATGTTGGTTATAGCAAGAAAGATAGCTAAGCTCTTAAAGAATTGTAGTTCGTTAAAATACATCTCATGCTTTAATGATAAACCCTCGTATTCTAAGGAAAGTTTAGAGTAATTGTTCATTAACTCTTCATATCTAGTTTTTAACATCGAGTAGTTTTTGTTTAAGCGTGCAATTTCTAAATCTTTCTCTTCAATCTCCGCCATAACATCTTCAGGTATAGATGGAAGAGCGTTCACAATTTCCAATATTTCATGAGCCATTCTATATGCTTCTAAAGCTATTTTCCAGGCGTCCACGTAATTCATTCTTAGATATTTATTGTCAGCCTCACTAAGTAATTTTTCGGTATTATTCATTAGATCCTTTATTTCTTTAATCTCTTCTAGACCGAACTTTAGGGGTAACTTCTCTCTGACTTCCATAATTTCTTTATAAGCTTTCATAAGTAATTTGTCCGCATGTACCCTAGCCAGCGCATCCTTATCAAAGATACTGAATCCATACTCGTAAGAGAAGTAACTCATAGCTGAGGATACAAAATTCCCTAAATCGCCATATGTATGCGGATGAGCTAATCCAAGCATATGTCCAACTTCATGTATAATCACTTGAGTAAAGCCGAATCCTTTACCTTCCTGCTTAGGTTCCACGTATTCCCCGTAGAGGAAATCCTTCTGGCTTAACCCTATTAACGCGAATTCCCTAAATGAGACGCCCCATATTGCGCTTGTCTCGGGGCTTAACCTTGTGATTAACCATTTGTACTTAAACATAAAATGCTTATCTTGGCTAAAGGCAAAAGCTATTATAGGTATCGCATACTCACCTTCGCTTTCAGTTACATTGGGCAGGAGCAAATTGAGGTTATACCTGAGATATTCGTATACTGGTTGGGCATCCACGTAAGATATGTTCATCGAAGATAAAAATAGGTACTTATGAATCCATGAATCAAGATTCCCGGAGTACTTACCGATTAATGTGCATAGGTCAGGGAGACTTGTGATGTTTAAGAATATAATTTCCACTTTGACTTCTGAAAATGGCAGAAGACTGCTTACAACTTCCCGTATTAATGTGAGATTTACAGTCGACTTTACAGGAACTACTGATTTCTCAAGTTCATCTCTACAGTCTACGATCACGATATTAACTATAAATTTCTCACTCCACGGGGGATCATAGACGAAGTCTGGAGTAGCTAGATTATAAATGAATTCCCACACGTGATCTGCTAAAAG
>JAGTRH010000122.1 GCA_018396795.1 Candidatus Bathyarchaeota archaeon | reverse complement strand
CTCCTAATGTTATACTCAGAATTCTAATACTAGGCTCCCTCTCCTAGCGTCTTCTGCTTTTAGCTGAGAGCTGAGATACACATTCCATATAGATTTGCTTAACCACATTGTTGGAGGAAACTCGCTTCTATTAAACAAGAACATAGCGCTAAAATTATAAGTTGAGTTCATTTAGGAGTTCCTCTGGATTAAGAATTTCTATAGCTGTAATCTCATTCGTGTCTTCATCTCTGAAGAGAGTTATTAATGCCTTTAGTGGTAGCGGTTCTCCAGACTCCACTCTTCTAGGTTCTGAAAACCTTATATGTAGAATTTCAGCCCTTGGATCTAAATATGCCTCTATTATCTTTCTAGGTAGGACTATTTTACAAGTTCTTTCGATGCCTTCAATAATTGATCTTAGATCGATATCTAGTAGGGATGTTATAGCCATCTTGCAGCCCTATACCTATCATATTTTTTCTGACTTATAAGGTATGCTGTGCGGGCTTCGGAGCCTACGGTTATAACACATAGCCAGTGATCACCACTTATTCTTCGCAAAAAATATCTTACATCGCTATGAAGAGCGTCCCTATAAACCTCATTAGGTCTCTTCAACACATCTACCATAAAAGCTCTTACATCCTCAACGTCCCGCAAACCTAATATATTAACCCAATCCCTATGCCTTCTAAACACATGCCTCGCAACATTATCGGAAACAGTAAATTCTTCATTGTCCTCCATAAGATTGCCGCCGCTACATACGTTCCTAATAATTTTAGGAATTCGCCTAAAAAGAATTTCCATAAATTTGCTGCATTTAAAACTGCAACATTGCCAAGACAATATGGTCGCTCAGATTAATTGAAAAATCGAATCTAGCATTATAGGAATGTGAATGGAGCGTAAACTCTTCGGGGAGAAATAAGCGACTATCACCATAAGATCTATGAGACTTGAACCATCAGCTAGAGATTTCTCCCGCAAAACCCTTCCTTCTTTTTCTGCGCGGAAACTGCAGAATCCAAGGATTAATCAGATTCACTTTCACACCTTCCGCCACTGGAAGGCAACCATGCTCTACCATCAGACGAGAGATATCCTATACGTCATGAAGTTCCTCAGCCATAAAAACATCAAGAACACTTTAATCTACATTCAGCTTGAGGAGGCTATCTTTAGGGGTCAGGAAGACGATTTCATATGTAAGGCCGCTCAGACCGTTGATGAGGCTAAAACCCTAATTGAAGTAGGATTTGAGTATGTATGCGACTTTAACGGCATTAAACTATTCAGGAAACGAAAGTAGCCCTGGGGTAGAAAAACGCAACTGAACGAGTGGGGCCGGTGTATCTAAAAGTGGGGCCGGTGGGATTTGAACCCACGATATACTACGGGTAGTATATCCTATGCATAGTATATACACGCAAAGCCTTACCTCTTTGGATTCTGGAAAAGAAAATCGCAAAGATCACGCCTATACCTATTTATCAGCGGCATTTTGAGATTGTTGTTTAGATCTTTTAGTTTCTGTGATGTTGTCAAAAACATTTTTTATCTTCTGAGACACTTTATCTAATTCGTGGATGCACGCCATGATTATGCCATCCAGTACATTAAGCTTAACCTCAAAAATAACTGGGTTAATGTATTTTTAGGCGATTTCTCTTTGCAGCGCATTCTATTACTGCGCCTATAGGTATGTAAAAAATTCCTAATATTGGAAGAAGAATGTAATTGTTGATCTCTAAGGTGTCCACCGGGTCCTTAAGCCCATCCTTGTCAATGTCTAAGCTTTGTGCCTCAACCTTCATGGGACCTATCTCAACGTAAATTTCTCCCTCACCAAAATTGAATTCTTCGTTGAGTGTTGAAATGATAGTTTTAATGGTTAATTTATTTTCGCCCTTCTTTAAGTAGTATCTCCAATTAAGCCACTCCTCATGTTTAATGCTTACCCCCTCTATCTTCGCTTCCCATTCTGGAGGAACTATCCATCCGGCGCTACTCACTTCAGATCCGTCCTCAAACACTTCATCTCGTATATTACACATTACCATTTGGTTGTTGTAGTAAATTGTGAAGTTTAGCCTGCAGACTCCGCTTGCAGTGAAGCTCCTTATTTTGATATAGAACTTTATGGATGACTTTACTCCATAACCTTCAGGCTTATTATTCAAAATAAATGAGACATTATGTTCGCATTGGAATAAGAAAGGCTTATTTGCGTCTCCCTGAAATCTGTACACTGTATTGTTGCTGTGATTGACAAGTAAAGGAATAGATGCTGATTGTATCAGTGGACTAGCTACTAAACCTATTATAGAGATGGCTAACATGAGAGACCAAGAGATTATAAAGATTTTGTGCTTCATGCTAATCCCACTTTAATAACGGTAATCAAAAGCCCATAACTCGTCGTTGTCGATTGAAGGACTCTGAGAGGATAAGAAGTCTACATGCCACCTGTGGCCCCCGCCATTAAAAGTATACCAATAGTCCCATTCGCCGCCTCTCTGCCAATAACATTTGCCAAATCCTATGCTCACCTTACTTATTGATACTTTTATATCCATCTCAAAGATTGCATAGGTTGAACCATGGCAATGCTCCGTTACTGGACCATCAGTATCCCTGATTTTATTAAGTTCTTTATATCTAACGTCAAACCAGACAGAACTATAACCGCCGTAGTTAACCTCACATAGATCATCAGCGCAAGTTTTCTTGTCTGCACCATGAATATAGAAGGTTCTATCCCAGATATATCCTAAAGGAGACTCACTAATCTTTATGGCACATGTCTCATCCATACCTATACAAATATACTCCTGCCACCGGCAAAGTCTAAAGTCTCCTGAACACTCACCATTAGAGCGATTAAGGGCGGTGGTTGTGCTTATCGAACTTTCTACACCAAAAGGAAAAGAGAACTTCATCTTTGAGGACCAAACAGCTTTGCCCTCAGCTTTCCCATTATATGGCGCATTGATTAGGAGACGCGGTGTCCAAAGATCCCTAGTTTGGCCAGGCGTCCAAGCGTATGCGGGCTGAATAAAAAGTGTAGTAACTATACTAAGATGGAGGACTAAAAGTATCTGTGAAATTATAATCGAAGATCTTAAAAGTCTTAAGGCTTCCTCTTGATTATTTTCAATCATGGCGAACCTTCCATTTATTAAGTCAATATTTGTCTATAGACAAATATCACCAAGAAGAATATAAACTTACCTGATAAATAGTAAAATATAATATTTTAGATCTTGCGCCCAGATTTAAAACGCAACTTAAATTTTTCATCAGCTATCACTAATATGAGGGGAAGCGTAAATGACGTGAGGAATAATGCTTGGTTGTTTCCTTCTAAATTGTCCACGGGATCAGGTATTCCATCAACATCTACGTCGAAGCTTTCGAAAATAAGGTTTACTGGTCCTACTTTAATCTCAGCGAACCCTTCTTCATAATAATGTAATGCAGACATTATTGTAATTAGTAGGATTAACGTATTATTTTTCACCATTAACCTTGCATTTTCTTCTCCCTCATTTATTGGAATCTCTATTGTTCCACTTGATCCCCCGAAGGAGATTATCTCCTCATCGCGTACTATTCTGAAAGATTCTTTGCCGTTGCAGAGAGCTGTAACATTTATTCGGCAAAAGCCCTTGGCGTCCTTACTGTTACATAAAAAGATGAAGTCAGCATGCGCTCTTATCCTATATCCCTTCGGGTTCCCAAATAATGTGAAATTTACGAGAATAATATTGGATTCGAAATAAGATGGCCTATCTAGTGGACATGTCACTCTCACAATTTGGTCAGTTGTAAAAGTTGCTAGAGACGCTATTGTTTGAGCGATAAAAAGAGGTTTTGCTATTAGCTCGTTCGCTACAAAAAGATTGATGAGGAGCCAAAAATAGAAGAAAGCACCCCTCTTTAGATCTCTCATAAAAAGGGCGTCTTTAATGATTGTTCCGAGCTTTTTAGGTGGAGGCTTAGGACAAGCTTTATCTCGCAGACTTAATCTCCCAGCTATTCTCTTCTTAAGCAAACCGGTTACCTCAATATACATAAATATCTAGCGAATATCTTTTTAGCCAAATGTGTTGGTGTAAGCTTTAGGTCGTCTTCTGTAAGCTCCATTTGCCTCTCCCGAGCCTCTGCGATTAGCATCTCTCTGCAATTATTTATGCGCTCACATTCTTCACATTTTCCCTCGTAAAGATACCAGACCTGTATACCGTTTATTTCGGAGAAACTAATTATTACTGGCACTTTATATGATGGGCTATAGGCCTCCAGAACTCCGTTCACGGGGTCTATGCGGAGGATATTCATCTTATTCACGTGGGCAGTCTCGATCAAAGCCCGCTCAACCTTAGAGTCTATTGCGATAACAGCCCTATTCACCTCTTGTCTCAAAACACCAATCTCCCTGGCAATCTCAGCCTGCCTTAAACCCCTCCTACGCAGTCTCCAAATAAGCAACTGCTTAGGAGTAAGCAATTTTCTCTCCATATCGTTAACCTAAGCTAAAGCAAATATCTGTATATTTATATTTATTTACAAAAAGGTTAGATATTTAAACTTAGCGTAAAGGCTTCATTCTTATTCGTAAGCAGCATTTATTTTCATGGAATGCTGGAAATGATTTGGAATTTATTGCAAGCAGTTCAGGAAGTTTTCCATATGCTGAGTCATTAAAAAGTGGGGCCGGTGGGATTTGAACCCACGACCTCG
>JAGTRH010000121.1 GCA_018396795.1 Candidatus Bathyarchaeota archaeon | reverse complement strand
GAAACTATGGCGATATACTCTAGGCACCGCTCTATCCAATGGTTCATACGCTGAGCCAAGTAAGCGATGATGACTGGTAGAACCATTAAGGGATAGAGTTTGTATCCGACAGCTACGCCTAGGAAGATGGCGCTAACCCAGACCCGATTCTTCACTAGATACCAGAGGGCTAGGGTGCCGAAAAATGCTGGTAGGACATCGAACATTCCATAGCTGCTGGAAGTCCAGATGACATACGGGTTCAGCAGCCATAATGCCGCGGCGTGGTTGGCTAAATTCAGCTTTTCTGTATAGGTGTAGATAATTTTCCGGAGTAGGAACGCCTCTAAGACATCGGCGATGACTAGAGGAAGCTTTATGATGAAAGTGAACATCTGATCTGGAAAGACGTAGACAGGCCAAGGACTGATCTCGACAGCGAATAATAGGGGAACAGTTATGGGGCTGACTGTGAAAAGCCTCGTGAGGAGCAGATATAGACTGAAGAATGGAAGCATTGTATACAGCCACATCGGCGGGTAGAAAAGGTGGAACATGTTAGCGGGAGGAAGAGCCTCATAAGGGTTCAAACCGTTGAAAATGTCTGAGCACAAAAGGTGCCAGATATAAACGTCAAAGGGATGCCCTAGGAAAGGTAAAAGCAAAAGCCTAACAACAACCCCGACAACGACTAAATTTTTGAAACTAAACGGTTTCCCTATGTAAGATGCCATGTTGTGACACGCCATTTAGTTTCCTACAGGGCTCTTTTCATAAAGATTTTACAGGTGGATGAGATAAACTGTAACAAAGAATTAGCATGGTAACTTCTGCATGCCTCTCACGAATAAGAGGATTATAACTTATGATGCCGAAGTGGCTAGACGGAAAGCGACTAGTTATCCTATTAGTAGGTTGTGTGGGTTTGCTGCTGGTATCGTGCGCCTTCTTTATCCATGAAAAGAAAGGCACCCCAGCGAAACGAACAGCGCCCCCAACACCTCCCCTACAAGTGTCCGTCTCCACAGATAAAAATAGTTACCAGCCTGGTGAAAACGCGATTATTTCCTGGAGAGCCACAAACCCTACTGAGGACACCGTGTACGTTAGCCGGATCCACTTAAAGGTTACATATTTTGGTGTCAGAGTTTATGAAGGAGATACGGCAATCGATCAATCGATTCCACCTAACTCCACATATAATGGGTCAAAGGAGTTTAGGATCCCAAATAATGCCCTCAGCGGAACCTACAATGTTGAAATATCTTTAATAGCTCCAGACTGGGCAACCATGGGACATACTAGCTTCTCGGTGCGAATTGTTTAACATTCTCTACGAGACAAACTCAATCTTGCCAAAAGATTTGGTACTTCCATAGTTCCCTCCGGCTTCCACAGTTTCGATAACACCAAAAGCAATCAAACCCAAGTGAATATTATAATTCCTAGGAGTATTGAAGGACGAAAAGAGGACTTGATATCTTCCCTTCAGCCTTTCCTCTGAGGCCGATAATCTACAGACCCATTCGCATTGAAAAAATCTAATCCTCATTAAATCTTCTTCGCGACAAAGAAAGCTCCAGCTATGACGGCTAAGGCTTCCCCGTAGTAAACCGTCAAAACGAACAATGCATTGCCCCAACCCCACTCGAGGATAAATTCCAGAAACAACAACTCTGAGAGGAAAGTGTAGTAGCATAGCGGCGTGGAAAGATGGGGAACACGGCGTAGAGCGATGCCAAACTAGAAGTGGGATGCTCAACTTTCTTGCGTGTCCTTTATATATTAACAGGCAGGCTGAGACGGCGAGAACCGGCGCATAAAATAAAGTTAAGACGAGTGGCATATTGAAGGGAAGTAGAATAAACGGTGTTACAAGCATCAATATTCCTAAGATTCTCCTTGGAACCATGTTCCTCTTCAATTTTTGTACTTTATTACATTCGATAAGCCAACCGGGAATAAAAAGGCGTTGACGAGATTTTAATTCTTAGTTATGTAAAAGTTAATTGTTTGACTACCATGGATGGCGTCAAACCTGCTCTAGTGGAATCCTCAGCAATATCGATAAGGCTATTGAACATAGATTCCCCGCATGTCATTCCAAACGCAAACAATTTGGGTCCATGTAAGCTCTGATTATCTTCATGGGTCGAGGAAGCTAAAGTTTAAGGCTTTGCCGTCTAGAACTGTCTTCACCTTGTTGAGGACATCTCGACCGAGAAGTGCGTCTCGACGTTTAGCATCGATGACTTCGACCATCCTGTATTCAAAATTATGGAAGGAGAGGTTTACGAAGTAAGTGTACTTCCAAACTTCCCGCCCGTCAAAGGATGAAATGGATATACGGCTTGCGGGAATAAGCCTAAGCTCGCCTATTGCATGTTGGGGGAGCACCGTCATATCGGCGCCCGTGTCTAGTTTAGCCTGAAGCACCAATGAGCGATTAGAGAGAGGCTTTGTGAACTTAACCTTTAAAGACGGGGCTGGGGGGAAATACTCGAAACTGTACTTCATGGCACAGCCAGCTCGGGCGACGGGATCTCCACACGTCTTTCGCTGGAAGCTACTTTATCGATATAGATTGGAACGTACCCATATTTCTCATAGACGGTTTCCGCGAGCTTCTCTTTCTCCTCGTTGCATCCTACAATGGCGCGTTGAAAAACGGCGACGTATTTTCCGGTGTAAATTGGATCATGGACAAGCTTATCTCGGATCTTTAAGAAGGCTTCCCGTTCCTCTTCAACCCGCAGGATATATTCAAGTTGTTGCGGATCAACCGATAAACCCCTCCGCTCAACGTAATCCCTCAGAATCTCAACGATAACCTCATTCTTCTTTCGTTCACCCCTTTCGCGGAGTACGAGCAGGCTGAAACGCCTCCAGAGATCATCATCCACTTCAATTGTCGTCTTGACCATCATTCCACCACATTAGATTCCGTTAATCCTTATAAATACTTTCCCTTATAACCTTTTAATGGAACCTTCAAAACTAAAGACATTCAAGCTTTAAACAATCTCCTTAAACTTTTGGGTACCTACTCAAAAAACGAGGTAATCAATCTACCTATTAAAGAATTAAAGATACGTCTCTTCGGGGAATTGTTTCTATAAGTAGGAAAGCTACATTTACATTCTTCTTGAAGAGAGAAAAACAAACAAAGAAGCGAAGCCCACATGTGATAGGTGCCTCACTTGAGGTTCTACGGCTACTTTACCCAACATTTTCCATCATTTTCCATAAAAACCTAAATGCGCCATGTCACCTTGCCACTCAAGGCTTGTCACCTACTTGTCACTAAACTTTACATTTGTAAGAATATATATGAAGGAGTTTCAACGTACCATACTACTACTCATAATTTTCTCGCTGATTGTGATCTTTAAAATCCTAGAAGTGTTAGGTTAACTCGTTAGCTAGAAGATTCCTAACACGTTATGGCTTTATGAAAGTTCTTCGCGACGAAATATTTTATCAGAGCATGATAGATGTGGAACAGCTGAAGACCGTAATGGATAAAGTTAGAAAGCTCATATTGGACATTAAATTATGTTAAGGACTGAGTCGGCTTGTCGATTAACGCGGAATACATTAATGCTAGGATTAGGGAGATAAATGATGCGGTTCAAGTGCTCAGAGAACTTATCGTTAAAGATTTTAGCGAATTGACGGTTCATGAGAAGTTTTCAATGAGGTATCTCGCCATTCAACTGGTGGAAGCTGCATCAAGCATTTGCGTACACATCCTCTTAAATGCTTTTAAAGAGGGGGTTGAGGGATTTCCTGAGTGTTTTGCAAGACTGGGAGTAAAGGGAATCGTACCAGAGGATCTAGCCGGAAGGCTCTCATCCGCTGCTAGGCTTAGGAATTTGCTCGTACATAGGTACTGGACGATCGTTGATGAAAAGGTTTATGAGAGTGTGAAAGGTGGATTAAAGGACTTCGAATATTTTATCTTATATATAGAGAAGTTTTTGTCGAAAGACCCAGCATTCGGTGAGAATTTAAGTAGAGCCAAACTAGAGTTGGAGTTCAGATACCGTAAATTGTCGGCTGAAGAGAAGCTTGAGCTCCTCAACATTGTGAAGCAAAAGCTTGAGTGTGACGACGGAATGGTGTTTGCTTACGTTTATGGAGGCTTCATGGAGAGGGACATGTTTAGGGATGTAGATGTAGCCGTATGGATAAAGGATGTGGACAAGGCTTTCTATTATACTGTGGACTTTTCAGCTAAATTGGAAGTCAACGTCGGCCTTCCCATGGATGTGCAGGTATTAAATCAGGCTCCGCTACCGTTAAGATATCACGTCTTTACGAGGGGCATGCTCCTCTTCTCGAAAGACGAGAAACTAAGGCTTAAAATTGCAGATGAAACTATGAGAAAATACTTCGACTTGAAAATATTAAGAGAAAAATTATGACGACGATCGTACTTGATGTCAACACATAACTCCTACTTCCTGCTTACCAAGACGGTAGCCAGAAAGCCCACAATACCGGCAACCATGTAGCTTGTGACATGCCCAACGATCGCGCCAGCGACGCTGAAGCCCAATAAGATAGGAACGGGCCCGACACCGTTTTTACAATCGACTGAACGTTCACGATTAGGGCATTTTGCCCAATTCATCCAAGCCTACGAGTACCGATTGTAACGCGGTGAAAATGATTTGGAACAAGATTAGAAACGCTTGGTGTTAGCTTTCAGCCTCAATGATCTCAATTTTTCCATCCTTTATGATAAGCCGTTTACCCTTAAAATCCTTAATCTTGGCTAGTA
>JAGTRH010000120.1 GCA_018396795.1 Candidatus Bathyarchaeota archaeon | reverse complement strand
CTATTCGTGTTAGTCTTATCCGCCCTTATTCTAGGCGAAAAAATAACACTTAAAACGGCAATAGCTGGAACCCTCATTTTCATTGGGGTTCTATTACTTGCAATTTAAAAGATACGGATGCAGACCATGTTTTGGCAGCATAGAGAGACGGAAGTGGATTCGTTATAAGATCTAGGGCCGTGTAAAGAAATTCAATAACGATCTGAGAACGCGTTCCGCTAGTTAGACCCATGAAGGGAGCGAAATCTCTTTGAATAGAGCATCATGCTTCTTATGCAGTCTTCGCTGGAACCTATTAAAATTATGCCATCGACTCTATCTTCGGTCTCTAAAAGTATAGAGTTATTTCCGGTTCCTAAATCGCTTGTAAACATAAAGCTTACATTAATATCAAGACCTTCATCGGTTTTATGCCCAAATATAAGGTAGCCAAACTTGATACGTGATGTTTATTACAGGCTCGATATGTCTTGAAACGCCTCCAAGATAACAGATAGGATCCTTATTACCTGCTTCAAAGAATGGCACCAACTCTATATACTTAGTAATCTTTTTCTCTCCGTTTCGACGTGTTAAAACGCAATAACGTTCGCCTCTCCAAGCATCTCTACTTTTATTAGGTTCTACAAAAATAACTGGAACAACTAGATGAACAGTATCCATATTCTCTTTCAGGACTCGAATGTTTTTTGCGGGCTCAATAGGGTCTAATAACACAACAATATCATCTAATAGGCATCTTTCTGGAAGGTATGAGGAATCCGCCGCAAATACTAGCGGCCCCCGCATAAACGCAACTCTCAAATTATTGCCAAATTTGTCAATAACCACTCGAACCGGCATATCCATATTCATCCTTAGAGTATCCCCATTACACCAAACCCTATCTACAACGATGTATCCACGAGCATCTACAAGCGTTTCTATTGGTTCATCATTAAGCCTAACTTCATATTTTTCACACCATCCAGGCAGGCGTAATCGCACCGTAAAATAAGAAGGCTCTTTTAAAGCGAATTTTAATAAAACCTCTCCATCGAAAGGATAGGAAGTTTCTTGCTCTATTTTAACTTCAACCCCAGAGTTTAAGGTAAGCGTTGCCTCAGATTTCTCGTAAAAGTTTACCACTATTCCTTCATTATCGACCCCAAATACGTAGAGAGGCATAAGCGCCAACATACGAGTCCCACGTGACGGGCAGCATTCGGGATCGGTATGCCATCGATACCTCTTGCTATCCCGTAGACCTACATAGTAAGCCCAACCACGCCCATCAGGCGACTGCGCACCAAGTAAATGATTGTATAGCGATTGCTCAACCATATCAAAGAAACGGGCCTCACCAGTTAGTTTTCCAAGGCTTAAGTTAAGATATATCCATCCCATGGTTACGCAAGTTTCGCCTATTCGGAATACCCCATCATTTCGTAGAACAAAATCAGGTGTGAAGTACTCTCCCGTGCTTGCCGACCCTGTTATGTAAAGGTGATTTCGGACTATATCTTCCCAAGCGACCAAAACAGTTTTTAAATATCGCTCCTCCCCGGTAGCGCGGTACAATTCTAGCAGCCCGGCAAAATCAATCAGCATTTCTACCCCCTTTGGACATGGCGTCCCCGCTACGCCCAACCCACTCAATAGTGAGCTAATTAAGCGAGGCCCATCGGGCTGTTCCCAATCCTCGTCTACTAGCCAGCGTCCAAATTCCAGATAACGCTTATCTCCAGTCTCCCAATACAGCCAGATAAGTGGCTCTAAAATTGCCGATGAAGCCATACCTCTATGGGGGCCAGTCTTATGAAGAGGCCTCTTACCTGGCCCAAAATCTTTTAAGACCCTATCAGCTACTCGGATTGCGGCTTTTAAAATATCCTCCCTACCAGTATAGTGATAGTAAGTTAATAAGCCGATAAGATCGTGAGCTTGTACCCACACATCCCAAGATTTCCACCTATCCTTCTCATCATAGGTTCCCAGATACCCATCTTCCTTCTGCGTTGCAAGCCAATTCCTTACCAATATATCAATCTTTTTACATAATTCCTCATCACTAGTATTCCAGGCAGTTAAAGATGCTGCAGAGACCCATGTGCCCAAAAATTCACCATGCCAGTCCCCCAAAGTTATGTCTGGATGCGGTTGGTGATAACCATATCCTATAGGGCAATGTTCTTGAAATGGCCATAAAAGGAAGTATTCTTCCTGGAGTCTAAGCCTATTCAAGCGATTTGCTTCAAACCTTTTTCCAATGAATCCCTTCATCCGCACTTTATTCGGTTGTGTACATTTTATGGCATCCGCTTTAATAAATGACACCATACCTTTCGCCTTAAATTTACCTTATTAATTAGCGTTAATAAATAATATTTATCCGGTTATCTCCATAGACTCCAAGAAGCGAAAGCCAAAATTGAAGGCCTGAGACAAAGGTTGTTGCAGAAAAAGGAGAAAAGTGATGGCTTTTGAAAACATGAGGAGAACCCCGAAAAAATGTTGAAACTAGAGAGGGGGGTTCAAGAGTGGGCCCACTTGGCGAAGGCAAGAATTGATCACGTCAATCTCGCTACAGACCTGTGTTCGTTTCGAGCACGAGCTCATCGGCCTTATCTTGTCAGTATAATGCGGGTACCGCGTTAAGCTTTTATTCTATGCCATCAGATATCTGTTGGAGAATAATGGGGTAGGATGCGAATTGATGTCTCAGATCCCTATAAAAATTGAGAGGATTTTGGAAAAGGAGTTGGATGCTGAGATACTCAGAGTTGCCATAATCGCGGAGTTAGACGCCATAAATCTCTATGAGCAATTGGCAGCCTCAACACGCAACGAACTGTTGAAGAAGGTACTCCTCGAGGTTGCAAAGGAGGAGAAAACACACGTAGGTGAGTTTCAGGCGCTACTATTAAAGATGGACAAAGAGCAGGTGGATGAGTTGGAGAAGGGCAAGAAAGAAGTTGAAGAACTCTCTATAAAGTGACAAACGCTTTCTCCCTTACTTTATGGTGAACCCTTGATTATTATAATGCTCACTTTAAAATATAACTGACTAAGGTACAAGTGAATCCTTTCTTTCAATAATATAATGTTTATAATTGCTCAGAAGACTAAAAGCGATAGTCGGCTACAATCTCGCCTACCAAACGCACCCTCTCTATATCGCCATCGGGAGGCAACATATCTGATATGCCTGGTATTATGTTAGGAGCGAGCGAGTCTAACATTTCATAGACAAAAGTTTTTAGTTTACTCTCCCCAATGAGTGGCAGAAAATAGATTGCTGGTATACCGTCAACAAGAATCATGCCGTTAAGCCTAATCTCATCCCTCAGTTCCTTGAGTGTTACGTTACCCTGCGGCTCCGGCGGTATGCATTCTAGGCCGTCTAAACCCGTTTCCTTCGCTAGAGGTAATAAATGCTTAACATTCCCATCCCAATGCGACGTACAGAATTTTCCAGACTCATGCAACTCTTTTGTTCTGCTCTGGTAATAGGGTAACATATATCTCTTGAAGATTGATGGCGGACAAAGGTTCTCGTCGATATTATCACCAAAATTAACTATCTTGAAGGGTGTTCTCTTAACTACCTTAAATCTCTCATCATCATTTTCGTCAAAAACCCTTAGCATCTCCTCAACCTCTTCACGATGCCTCCAAAGTGCCAATAAGCCCCTCTCAAAACCCATATAAACAATAAATAATCGTTGTATTGAACCCCATGGAACAGTTACTATAGGTTCAGAGCGATCGCCGAGCACCTTCTCCCTTTCCTGATAAAGGTCCATGTCAAACTCAAACCTCTGATGCCTTAATATATAAGCCAAAATCTCAAAATCCTCAATACTCTTAAGGAAGTATTCGATCCTCATGCTTGAAAAGCCGTATTCAGTTTTTCTTTCAACCTGCGTGAGCTTACCCCTTGGAGTTTCATACTTTACGTATATATGCTTTTCATCTTCTCTTTTATGGATTCGAACATCGTCGCCTTCAATACACCTTATAGTGTCATTGAAATAATGGTAGGCTCGAGGCGAGGCGCCTAAATCATCGTATATTTCAAGTATATCAAGCCCCTCATATCTCTTGGGAAGGGTGCCTCTAGCCTTATTCACATAATACCAGTGATGCAACCTAGGCTGCCATATTAACCGATCCGGGATCCCACGTCTAAAAATGGTGACGGTTCTTTCTCGGTTATTCAATTAAGAACACACGTCCACTAGCTCCTCATCCATTTAAACTAAAAATAGAATTTTAATAATCCTAGAGTGGAAATAAAAATTGGGGAATTGTTTAGCACTTTCTTTTGGCAGCTTCTTCTAAAGCCACTACCCCAGGCAGTTTCCTGCCCATTAGAAATTCTATTAGGGCTCCTCCAGCCGTGCTTACGTAGCCCATTTTCTCCGCTAATCCTAGGCTTTGGACTGCTGCTATACTGTGGCCTCCACCTATTAAGGAGAAGGCCTTTGAGGATGCTATAGCCTCGAAGAGCGCCTTCGTTCCCTTCTTAAACTCCTCTTTCTCAAATACACCTGGAGGCCCGCTGAAGACTATTGACTTAGCTTTCATGATTAATCCTCTATATCTCTCAATTGTTTTCGTTCCAATATCATATATCGGGTAGTCTGTCGGTAGATCCTTCAGGGTTATCTCCTTCCTTTTGCCTTCAACCTCGACGGCTAAATCTACTGGAGTTTCAATTCTGTCCGGATACTTATTCATCAACTCCCTAATTCCTGGAATAAGATCTAACAACTTATTCCTCTCTAGAAAAACC
>JAGTRH010000119.1 GCA_018396795.1 Candidatus Bathyarchaeota archaeon | reverse complement strand
GGATTCTTTCTCCATCCTCTAAGCTTTTTGGGAGGATGTAAAAATTTGGGCTATACTTGTCTGTAACCCTGAATGTTATACCGTCTACGGTTTTTATCCAGAAAACTGCATTTCCGTCTTCAATGTATGCGTCCAATATCCATCCAATTTCATTTCTCATCCTTCCGCCAACTCTTTCTCAATTCATCAACCTTTTGAGTAAGTTCCTGTACGAGCTTCTCCTGTTCTTCAACTTTCTTCTTCAACTCTTCTATAAGCTTCCTATTCTGAAGGTTTGCTGTAAAGTTTAATGCGTCTAATATGGTTGGAAAGTTCGAGTTCCCCATAGCAGCCTGCTCCTCATTCCACGCTTCCTTTAATAGCATGTCAAAAGCCTTTCCTCTCTCTAAATCGATTAGATAATCTTGAAATTTTTTCCTTAACTCTTCTATTTCTTTCTCGTATCTTTGGCGGAAGGATGGTGTTATTCTACCCATAAAATCACCTCCTATACCATAACCTATTATCATAGAATTTTTGGGATAGTATGGGTGCTTGAGTAAGCATGCCTTAAATAATGGTTTAATTGAATCCTGTAATTTTTTAACATAAACTATTACGTTTGCTCGATGTCTAAGATATGCTCCGACATTAGGTTCTGGAACAACCCTTCCATTCCCATTTGGCATGTTTACTGTAGCAAAAACAGCCACATTATGCTCAAACGAAGTTTCTGAAATCATGTTCACTATCTTCTTAAAGTTCTCTAAACTTTTTCTCCTAATATTAGAATTTTTTAGGAATACTGTTAGGTTGTGTGCTATAAGAAGCCTTATCCCACTATCATCTCTTATCAGATCACATACCTTCTCGGCTACCGTAAGCTGTCTCTCCTCATTATATGCCACTACAGTGTAAAAGTTTTCTAAAACAGTTTTCGGGTCAACTCCAGCCTTCTTCGAAATCTCTCCCAAAAGGGAAGGGTCTAAAACAGTCCTACTCTCATAATAGTTTGTGTTATTAAAGTATATGCCCTTAGATTCGAAACCACCCTTCTTTCTTTCTAGCACACAATTAACTATAAGCATATGGACTATTATGTCAAGAACACTTTCTTCTCCATAAAATAGGTAGAACATTCCCTCCTCTATACCTCCTATTAAGGCGTCAAGTTCTCTGAAGCCTGTACTCATTCGAAGCCTTCTCTTATTTTCTTCTAACTCAAGCTCCGCTGTCTTGAACAAAAAATTCACCTTGCATGAAATCTTTATTCGAACAAACTTCTACTATAACACTATTTCTCAAAGGCCTCTTCTCTTGTCTTCAACATCCACTACACCCTTATCTGTTATAGAAAATGTTGCTTCACTATAAGGATGATACGGGCTATCAATCATGACAGCTTTCCTGTCTTGGCCAATCTTTTTCAAATATATCCTATAGGTGCATGAATGGGCCATAACATTTCCACCCGAAGGCTTATTCGGGTCACCGAAGAACATGTCAGGCTGAGACTGAACCTGATTTGTTACAACAACGGCAACATTATATATTTCAGCAACTCGGAGAAGACGGTGTAAAAGCTTATTAAGTCTCTGCTGCCTTTCCGCTAAAGTTTCTCTTCCAGTCAGTTCTCCTCTATACAAACTTATAACACTATCTACAATAACGAGTTTAATGTTGTATTTCTCAATATATTTTCCAATATTTTTCACAATAAACTCTAAATGGCTACTATTATACACTCTACAAACATAAGTGTTCTTCAAAACATATGCTGGATCGAGACCCCGTGCTTCTGCAATCTGATGCAGTCTCTCAGGTCTAAAGGTTGATTCAGTATCAATGTATAGGGCGTTACCTTCTAAACCACCATTTTCCCTCGAAAGCTGGCATGTAACACATAATGTGTGACACAATTGTGTTTTACCACTACCATACTCTCCCCAAAGTTCTGTGATAGCCTGAGTTTCAACGCCACCCTTCAAAAGGCTATCAAGACTCTTTGAGCCAGTAGTACACTTCAACAAACTTTTCCTCCTTTCCAGTGCATCAAAGGCACTCAAAAAACTCTTTTCAAGTAAACCAGAATCCATTAAAGCCGTCTGAGCCGCATATATTAACTCGTAAGCCTTCTCCTTCTGGACTCCCAGAGCTTGTGCAATTTCTTCAGGCAATGTTGTAGCAAGTTCGAGAACAGACTCTATACCAGCATCATGCAACCTCTTCTCTATAATAGGACTTACACCCTCCAAATCCCCTAACGTTAAAACAATCGATTCAGCCATACTATCCCATTAAACGGTAAAGGCCCTCTCTATTTATAGAATAGAGGACTTGCTAGGACGGGGGGAGGGGGATAAATTTATAACAAAAATTATGAACTAAGGCTTAAACATTCTTCCGTTAAACTATATCTGGAAGAGTCCTTTTTCTATTTTTTTTCAAATTATAAAATAAAATTACAAAATTTTTAAAATATTAAATTTAATAATTTTATATGTTAACAAAAAAATAATTTCAACGAAAAAAATTAAGATTTAAATATAATAATTAGATATCTTTTATTGTGGTATAAATATGCGTAGAGTATATTCTCTGTTAATAATTTCACTACTGATATTAGTATCATTTGCAATCCCGCTCTCAACCTTCGCCCTACCACCACAACTAGCTATCATAGAATGGTCTGTTGAATTATCAAACGGTAAAGTTGCTATTAGTCAGATACCACCTGAAGATGATTCGATGACAAACCCTGAATATAAGCTGCTGCCCTTCCACTGGCATAGTACGGCAAAGTTTTGGGTGAACCCAAGCAATAAATATGGCTTCTCAACGTCGGCTGTCGTGGCAGCGATTACGGCTTCAGCAAATGCATGGGACAGTGAAACCAGTGCAACCGTGTTTTCATATCAAGGCACTACCTCAAGGAGCGCTGGAAGAAGGGATAATTATAATGTGATCGCTTGGGGCCGTTATCGTAGTGGTGTGATAGCGGTCACATTTATCTGGTACAGTGGCTCTCAAATCCTTGAAACAGACACTTTACTGAATAACTTGTATAAGTGGAGTCTTTCGGGCGAAGCTGGAAAAATGGACGTCCAAAATATTATGACTCACGAATTTGGACATTGGTGCGGTTTAGATGACCTCTACATTGATAAAGACTATTGGCTGACAATGTATGGCTACGCATCATATGGTGAAATATACAAAAGAACATTAGGACTTGGTGATATTCTAGGACTGCAGGCTGTTTACGGAGAATAAAAGGCTACTAGCATTCCCTCTATTTTTTTTTTTTTTTTATGTCTTTGAAGTGTGAGTTTTGTGGAAAACGTTGTGAAAACAATGAGAAGCTACTTAGACACCTTAATAGAGTACATAAGGATAAAGTGAAACTCGCCATATTCGAGCATCCAGAGCGCCAGATAAAATAACCTTAAGTAGCCATTTATTTTATCTTTATTTTATTTAATGTTATAAGATTAAAATAGTTTCTACTTTATATATTTAGTAGTATGTGTGGTCTATTTAGGGACAAGGAGAAGCTTACACCAAGATATATTCCAACTAATCTTCCCCATAGAGATAGTGAAGTTAATTTCTTAAACAATTTTTTTAGAGAATCTCTTTCATACCCTTCTAGGTCACATTTAAAGACGGTTCAGATTATTGGTTCTGTTGGTTCAGGTAAGACAGCTGTAGCGAGATTGTTCGGTGACAGGTTTGAAGGAGAGGCGAGGAGGCAGAATGTTGAATTAAAGCACGTTTACATTAATCTTAAGCTTCATGGCGATAGTAAGGTTATCTTGTACAGGCATTTGATTAGACAGGTGGCTCCAGAAGTTTATTCTACAAGCTTGGCTGCAGAAGAACTATTATATCATCTCATAAAGTTTTTAAAGGAGCGTAGAAAATACGTGATATTAACTTTCGATGAAATAGACTATTATATTAAGCATACAGAAGATTCAGAAATCTTTTATGACATGAGCAGGCTTGAAGAATTTTTTGAACCAGGTGAAACCTCAAACTTCCTAGGAATAATTTTTATTGCCCGGGGAAGGGACTTTTACAAGCTTTTAGACGAGGCAACATTAAGTTCTTTGGGCAGCATAGTCCTAGAATTTAAACCCTATACCTACAATCAGCTTATAGACATTTTAGAAAGTAGGGTTAAAGAAGCATTTTATCCTGGGGCTGCACCACTTGAAATTATCGAGTTCGTTGCGGACATTACTTCAAAACCTCCTGTGAGGGGAGATGTTAGGTACGCTTTAGACCTTCTACTATATTCGGGTAATCTTGCAGAATATGAAGGCTATGATAGAATATTGCCTGAACATGTTAGGAAAGTTGTGGGTATAACTTATCCTACTATAACAGAAGAAGACATATTCTATCTTCCAGAAAAAGATAAGATAGTACTTTTATCGATTGCTAAACTTTTGAAAAATGTTAGAAAACCTTATGCTACACTTAAAGAGATTAGACAATATTGTGCTATGCTATGTGAGCAGCTAAAACTTAAGCAAATGAACATAGATGAGATAGAACATTGTATAGAAGACTTGCATGATAGGAACATTGTTGAAATAAAATCCTTGTCTGCTATCGGAATAAGCGGCATTCCAGTTGAAGCATTGGACCAGTTTCTCGAAAATCTAATGAAAAGGCTTGAGAGTGGTCTGGTTGGAGGAGTATGAAAAGAAGATACTGAATACCCTAATTGGGATGCTTGGAAGCGAAGGAAAAATAAAAGTGCTTTGGACACTTTACAAAAACCAGAATACACCATTAACCACTTACATGATACAAAAATACACTGGATTAAAGAGAACCG
>JAGTRH010000012.1 GCA_018396795.1 Candidatus Bathyarchaeota archaeon | reverse complement strand
CTGAGAAGACCGTAAGTATGGGTTGTTTTCCCTGCTCCAGAGGGAGCGATTAGGCAAGCACCCTTACCATCTATGTCTACGCACGCGCCGTGGACAGAATTTATTCCATGGCTGTCTTCAAGAATATCACTCGCAACGCTCAACGCTATGGATTTCACCCAGCCGTAATAATCTATGTTGATCAGGAAGGCTGTTTTCGAAAGCGGGTCGTAGAACACTTTCTGCTCCTCCCCATTCTCGTTCGTCACAATCAGTCTCCCATGAGAACGAACATGTGACGACATGGGGTAGAAGCTCTCCTCCCAACGCTCCTTAACATACTTTAAATCGGTTAACAGTTTGATGCAACACCCATATATGTCCGCCCTCTCCTCGTAGAGAAGCCGCTCGCCATACTTATCCATTAGCCTTTCCTTTTCCTCAACAGGTATTAGTTTAACGTCATATTTTGACGACAACAATACTTTATTTTCAATCTTCCTTTAAAAGTCTTTATTAATCTACTGGAGGAATCTGGCTTGAATGAGCAATGCTTTTCATACATATGCAGGTCATGTTGAAAATCTCATTTTCCCCACATGCTTCAGACGTTTATCAACATCATGTTGTTTCTAATGTAACGTTTCAACAGTATTAATGCTGATTCAGAACCTTAATAATGCGTATGTGCCGGATGCTTGCGAATAAAATAAATCTTTAAATACCATCTGTTTGACACAGGCCTTCTTTAGGCGAATCCGGTTTGAAAGAAGTAACTGTTGAAATCATAGGTCCGGAGCCTCCTTGTGCACGTTGCCAAGCAGCCAAGAAGGCTGTTGAGAAAGCTGTTGAAAAACTCAGGAGAAACGATGTAACGGTGAATGTTCAGAAGGCCAACATAATGTCTAGGGAAACGGTGCAGAAATACGGCGTCTTGGTTTCGCCAGCCATAGCGGTGAACAACACCGTGAAGATCATGGGGCGGGTTCCAAGCCCGGAAGAGGTTGAAAAACTAGTCTTGGAAGCAGCCGGATGAGAAGCTGAGGGCGAATGAAGGAGAAGACTTTAAGAGTCGCTCGAACAAGCATAATCCTGGTCTTCATAATAGTCGTCATAGGGCTTATGATTTACAGCCACATGTAACGGCTAAGCGTGCAAAGGAAACGTTCAAGGAAAAGCTTGATGAACTTCACTTATGGGAAAATCCCATTAGTATATTTAGCCTTCCAGTATAAGCGCACCAGCAACTTTTCTAATCTTCTTGCGCCCAGTTAAAATAGTTCCTTTATTCTTTCATATAATGCCATATAAGTTTTGTATTGTTTTTCATATATTGCTTTGTTATCTTTTAGCGAATCTTTTCTATCTTTTATAGAAATCATGGACCCCGCGGCTTCTAGCGAGCCAAAGGTTTTTGTAGCTAGACCAGCAAGCATAGCAGCACCTAATGCTGAGGTCTCCTCTGTATGAATAGTTAACACGGGTTTTTGCAGAACATCTGCTTTAATCTGATTCCATAAAGGGCTTCTAGCTGCCCCTCCACAAGACCTCACTTCCCTTATCTCAACACCTATCTCTCCGAGTGTCTCTATGTTTCTTCTAAGCATGTAGGCAACTGATTCCATTATAGCCCTTATAACATGGCCCTTACTATGATATAATGTTAGACCGAATAAAACGCCTTTAGCCTTTGGATCGGATTCAGGGGAAGCCGCTCCCATGAAATGCGGTAGCAAAATCAATCCATCTGATCCAGGAGGAGCCTGTGCAGCTTCAAGTGTTAGCAGATCGTAAGGATCCAGACCCATTTTATTGGCCGCCTCAATTTCTACATGGCCAAAGTTATCTCTAAACCATTTTAAGATTACACCCGCCGTATGACACCAAGGCTGCAAAAAATATTTGCCTGGAGCAGCGTGACAGTGACACGGCATTCTTCGCATGGGATCTAAAACCATTTTATCCACTGTTGCAACAATGGCAAGCGCAGCACCTGTAGTTTCAGAAATTACTCCTGGTTCTATGTTTCCTACTCCTAAAGCACTTGCTGCCTGATCGTAAGCCCCAGTCGATACCATAGTATGTTTGCAAAGCCCTGTTTCTTTCGCCACTTTTTCACCAATATCCCCCACTAGCACACCAGAAGGTTTAAGCTCTGGAAGATTATCCTCATCTAAGCCGATAAAACTGAGAATATCATTCCACCATCTTTTATGAGATATGTCGAAAAGCAGAGAAGAAGAGACTATGGAATAGTCGGTTATAAATTTGCCGGACAACCTGTAGATGAAGTAGTCCTCGAGCAACAGAAACTTGTGTGCCTTTTCGAATACTGCAGGCTGGTTTCTCTTTAACCAGAGCATCTTAGTGGCGGTCCATGTTGAGATAATATCATTCTGCCCCGTAATACGGTATACTTCGTCCACCCCGAATTCGCGTTTTATAATTTGAGCTTCCTCCTCCGATCTATTGTCGAGCCATACTATCACTCTACTTAAGGGATCCCCGTCTTTGTCCAGTATTACAAAGCTTTCTCCCTGGCTCGATACGCTGACGCCTAAAATTTCTTCAGCATCTATTTTCGATATGCTTAAAACTTTACCAAGCGACTCTTTAAAGGCATTCCAATAGGTTTCCGCCTCTACCTCTACAAACCCTGGTTTAGGCATAGTTAGAGTGTATTCAGTCCTACCGGACGCAACAACTTTACCCCTTAGATCGAAGAGAACACATTTCACAGCTGTTGTGCCAACATCTATTCCTAAAAGATAGCTCATAATCATCCCCAACTATTTCAACCAGTCACTTATAGTGTTGACGCATCTCCTCGCAACGAGGCATCCTAAGTATATCCTCCAAGAGGCTTCTTGCTTGCTCTTCACACCTCGTCCAAGGATCCATCATAATAAGCTCAAGCAAAAGCTCTTTACTCCCGCTTTCATAGGCTTCGAGCTCAACCTCGATCGGCGCAACCCTATCACGCATAATGTAAGCGATCAAGGATTTAGGCAGCCCGCTAGTCCTGATTCCTTGAACACCCCTTTTACTAACCAATGCTGGAACCTCTACCTCAAAATCTCCTGGTACACCTGGAACAAAATCCCCAGTATTCATTATGTTGACTATGAATACTCTTGGTACATCGCATGCAATTGATTCTAGCAGAGGAACTATTATCTCTCCAGATTTCTCAGGTGGGAAAATGCTTGTAACCTTAATGGTCGTATCATTCGCCATCCTGATCAGCCTGGCAACAGGATCCTCTTTCGCCGGCTCAAGCACAAAGCTCCACCATTTGCGCGGGTTCTCTCCCCACTTACGTTCTGTATCATCGTCCACATGATACCACCAAGGCCATGATCCACCTCCCGGCGTGCATGTATCCCCGATTGGAAATACGCCGAATTTTCTGTAGAGGTCTACAGCTTTGGGTCCTAAAGCGTCACTTGGTGGACAGGCCCCCCAATATCTTGATGCTTCCTCCTCCACCCATTTGTTTAAAGCTGGAAATGCATCTTCACCCTTATGGTAAAAACGTGTCAACCATATAAAATGATTCACGCCAGGCGCCTCAAACGTTATGTCTTCCCTGTTGAAACCTAGGATATTCGCAAGATGGTATACGCCACTGAAGCCATGACATAGCCCAACGAAGTTCAGCTTAGGATATTTCCGCCCAATATAAGTTGTACCAGCTAAAACCGGGTTAGCAAGCTGAATATACCATGCGTTTGGACATATATCTAGCATATCCTCTATTATGGACTCGAAGAGCCTAAACTGATAGAAGTTTATCCAAAAACCTTCATCATGCATAATATGATAGCTGCCGCCAAACCTATAGCCATTCTTGAACCCTATGTTCCAGCCTTCCCTATAGCCACTATAGCCGACGACTAAGGCCGTGTTTATAACGAAGTCCGCATTCTTCAAAGATTCCCTCCGGTCTAAAGTTTTTTCGAGCCTAAGCTGGATGCCGACCTCATCGGCATATCTTCTGCATAAAGTGTATACGGCATCCAACCTATCTTTATTTACGTCCATAAAACTAATGGTACTGCCTTCAAGGTTTGGCGTTAAGCACAAATCCTTAACAAGTGCTAAGGAGAATGTTGCGCTGCCAGCACCAATAATGCTTATTTTAACGTCAACCATACGGATCACGTAATGTTTTTAGACGAGTTAAAACTATTTATATTTTGTCTCTAGATAGGCAGTCATAATCTTCTTTGAAACTTAGTTAAGAAAACATAATTATTGTTAAAACATAATGAGCCTCAGCGATCAGCGTATTGTCTAACTTTTCCCCCGATCAGAAACGGCGCTTCGTAGGATTCTTAACGGCGATATCTTCCAAGACCGAAGAATATATATATTCCTAAAAAATATAATCCTATAGGTTGAAGGGAGAGGTTTTGCGCACTGGCTTCGTGAATTTCATATCACCTGCATATACGGCTGATACTCTTAATATTCTAAAAGGAATCACGAATCACGCCAAAGACACTATGCGTTCACTAGGTATAAAAATAGAGGTTGAGGCAGGACCAGTCATCAACCCGCCTGATGTAAACGATGCTGTTTCAAAATTAAGATCCGCGGAATTCGATTTTATAACGGCACTAATTCCATCTTGGGCTGAACCGCCCGCGATAATAAACACTTTAAGGCCCTTTTTTAATAAACCGATTCTGTTATGGGCGTTATCATCCATCCAAGAAAAAAACATGCTCATAGCTCCAGCAGGAGCAGCAGGCATGTCAGCTGTCCTACACCCACTGAAAGTGATGGGTGCTAAGCTTAAAATGGTCTTTGGAAATCCAGAAAATATTGAAGTTCGTAAAAAAATATTGAAGTTCGCCCAAATTGCTTCAGCAATAAACAAGCTTGCATATTCAAAGGTCGGCATATTCGGTTATGCAGACATGGGTAGCTATACAGCAAGTTTCGATCAAACCTCACTCCGCAGCAAAATAGGTGTAGAAGTTGAAGATTATGAAGTTCATAGACTTCTACTAAAGGCAGATGAGATTTGCGATGAAGAAATCGAGGAGCTTATATCTGATCGATTTGAGAATTGGAACATGGATAGAGAGGTATCTAGAGACGATTTAAAGAAAGCCGCTAAGATAAGTCTGGCTTTGAAAAAGATTATTGATGAGAGGAAATTCAATGCTGTTAGCATGAAGTGCGTCTATGGTTTACCAATCTACTACGGCATAACTCCCTGTGTACCTCTCGCGTTAATTGGGGAACAGATACCTGTTGTATGTGAAAGCGATGTCCTTGGTCTAGTAACCGAGTTGATTATAGACTACATTAGTGGGCAGCGCTCAGTATACTTGGAGCTTTACGACATGTTTGAAGACAGATTGCTAATGGGCGTTTGTGGAATGATACCGCAATCAGCCCTTGAAAACGTTCCGAGACTGTATAAATATGCGTGGGGCAAACTATCCGGTCTAATGATAGTTGGTCCCATGAAGACTGGAAGCATAACTTTGGCTAGACTTGCATCAACCGGCGACAAATATATGATGCATATAACAAAAGGCGATGCTATAAGGCCCAGAGAATGGCGTGAAATAGGATGGCAAATAGAGGCACCGGCATACGCCAGCCTAGAAATATTGTTGGGAAATAGAACGAAGGATTTCTCAGAAAACATACTGGCTCAACATTATCATCTCGTTTATGGCGACTATGTGGAGGACCTTGTCGAGCTGTGTAGACTCCTAGATATTAACGTTATAGTTACATGATTTAACCTTTCTACTTTATTATTTTCACGACCTTTTCAGCACTTTCTTCTTCATGCACTATTTTCGAAATGGCTGTTACCATTGCAGCCGGATCCTTATGCCCCCACACGTTTCTGCCCATTATGACTCCTTTAGCTCCAGCCTGCAACACATCTTCAACCATCCTTAATAATCCTTCAGGATCACCTGCTCCAGGACCACTCAACACTATAATCGGAGCGGGGCAGCATTTTACTACTTCCCTAAATGAATCTGGGTTACCCGTATAATATGATTTAACCACGTCCGCACCGAGTTCAGCTGCCACTCTATCCACAAATTTTACATGCTCCGCGTCTGGCCATTTCCGCTTCGCTTCAGGTTTAAAATGATATTCTATTATCTCGGGCGGTAAAGCCTCGACTATATGCGGCATACCCCATCTTTCGCATTCTTGAGAAACTTTGCCAACCTTCTCTGAATTCTGAGACTCTCTTTCAACACCTATGAAGGCCATTGTAGCTACACCGTCAGCACCGATCATCAAAGCCTCCCTTACTGAAGAGAACAAACGGTAATTTGTTATGTCTGGACCTAATATAGTGGCTGTTCCATCTAAACGTGCAATCACACCAAGTGCACCAGCTATTTCCTCATAGCATAGTTTTATCATGGAAGGATTCATTAATATCGCATCAGGCCTATATTCATTCTTGAGAACTTTTTTGACAGCGGCCTTAACGTCCTCAAGACCGTGAACTGGACCTAAATCCACTCCATGGTCCATAGTTACGACGAAGGTCTTCCCATCGTCTTTAAAGATGCGCCTAAGCCTAATTTTCTTGCCAACCAGACTCATAAATTTCCCTCCTTTCCAAACACGCTGCTTCAAAATCGCATAATAATCTTTTAAATATAAAAGTTTCGGTGCAGATTCACGTCTCCTATAATTTCAGCCCAGAATCTTCCACTTTTAAACCCTATAGAACCCTAGACTAACAACTTGCCAACAATACCTAATTACTGGGAGCATTAACCCGCAACGGGAAGAAATTGAAAACAGTTTTAAACCGTCTTGATCTTAACCAGCATCCTTCCAATTTAAACAGTCATTCGCCTCCGGCGAGAAAAAACGTCCGCCTTTAAAACAGGATGTTGACGACCCATAAGAAGAATCATGCCTGTTAAGATATTCTATTGAGGAAAAACAGGGTCGAGACCACTGCTAAGCTCTACTAGTCTGCTCTCATCTTCTCTCGTCAAAGGCTTAAAACAATCAGCTATGTCGCATGCCCACCATAGGAGCTCAACCCTGCCTGGACTCACTGCAGAGGTTACTGGAAGAGACAGGGTGAATCTTAGGGCGAGCGATGCTTCCTCGAAGCTCTCTACAGTAGCATACCATCTCGGCCACTCATACTTATCCTTCTCCTCAGGCCGCCATTTTCTTTTAGCAAGAGCCTTAATTGCGAGTATGCCCACGCCTTTTTCAACAGCCTTTTTCAAAACCCGTTTTCCAAAGTCTAACCTATGCCAGGAAACCCAGTTGAACGGGAACAACATAGTGTCGAAATTAAAAGAGTCGAGTAAAGCTAGTGCAGCATCCTCGGAATGCGAGGTGAAGCCTATGTATTTTATAAGACCCTGTTCCCTGGCTTCTAACAGGGCTTCCATAGCGCCTCCGCTACCCATGATTTGCTCGACTTCTTTCAAACCGTCTACTGCGTGAAGCTGATACAGATCGAAGTAATCGGTCCTAAGTAACCGAAGAGACCTGCTTAATGCCGCCATGGCCCCATCCTTAGTGCGCTTCTCAGTTTTACATGCCAAGAAAACTTTGTCCCGATAAGGTTCAAGCGCAGGTCCCAGAACTTCCTCAGAGTTTCCGTAGATGGGTGCAACGTCGAAATAGTTAATTCCTCTCTCAACCGCTTTAGTAACTATACTGCTTGCAGAAGAGTGGTCTCTATTCATAACGATTATCCCGCCGAAGCCTATTATTGAAAGCTGCTCTCCAGTCCTACCTAGTCTACGCTTCTCCATTTATTATCGCCTTCGATAAGGCGTAACATGACGGGTAATTAAGTTTAGTGCGCGCTGTTTTTGAGCAACAGGGACGACGGGGAACATTAAAATTATTTTCGCTATCTTGAGACAAAACTCTTGAAATTTTATTATACTGAGCGGTTAACATAATTTTAATTTATTTACTAATACGTCAACACCTTTTGGTATAAAAAGACTTATTAGGTGCAGGACTATTTCAAGAGAACTACCGTTGAAACAAACGTCGGCTAACCCAGTCACCCCACTATTGAACCACTTAACCCAACTCTGCTATGCAAAGTCTTACGCCGTCAGCGGCTGGAGGTCTACGGGCCATGTCTCATATTCAATGTAACATTAGGCATCCATGCCTTTTCCTCAACAGGGAAGAAATTCCTGAGTTGAAAAAGAGGGTTGGCGATAGTTCACCTAATTCCATGGGCATCACCTACAAGGAGATATGGGACGCTATATATTACCAAGCTAGACAATACTTATCTTTGACTCCCCCGAGAGAGATCGGGAGTGGTACAGGCGCCTACGGCACCGCTAAGGAAGTGGCGAACAGACTTCAGATAGAAGCTTTCGTTTACCTCCTCACTGGCGAGGAGGATTTTCTCAAGAAGGCTAAGGAAGACTTGTTAGCAGTATGCCGTCTACCTACGTGGATAGTCCTATCCAAGGTTTATACTCCCCAAGAGGAGCACCCGTCTGCAGACACGGCTTTCACCCTTATGGGAGTTATACTCGCCTATGATTGGCTCTATGACTTCCTCAGTGAAGATGAGAAAGACGAGGTGAGGAAATCTCTCATCGAAAAGGGTGTGGAGCCGATTCTAAAAGACGACGAGTTTCCTCACCCAGAACGGACGCCGATGAGGGGTGCTGGTGGTGGAAGAGGAGGAGCTTGGGGGCACAGCTATTGGTCATGGATATGGACGAGTTTCGGTCTGGCGGCTTTGGCACTCCGCGGTGAACACCAGAGTGCGGAGGATTGGGTAGACCTAGCTAGGAATCGTATTAAGGAGTGGTTGGATGTGAATTACTTGGAGGGTGGAGGCGATATCCAAGGGACACATTACGGTATAGAGTCGATGACACCTATTGTTTTCTTCGCTGAAGCCCTAAGAGAAAACATGTTTGAGGACTTTTTTGGCCACCCCTACCTCAAATCCTTTCCAACCTTCATTTTATACAACACGATTGAAGGAGGCACGTTTGTTAACTTCGGCGATTCATGGCTCGAGATCTATAGATACAATGTCGGCCTTCTCCGCTTAGCCTCCGAGTACGAGGATCACTATCTCCAATGGATAATAAAAATGGCTTGGCCCTTTCTAAGTGGCAATTTCCTCTCATGCTTTGCAGATACGGTATTCGTCTTTCTCTGGTTTGATCCAACCGTCGAGCCTACTCCTCCTGAAGAACTCCCTCCAGACCACTGGTTGAAGGGTATAGGATGGGCCGTCTTCAGGACCGGCTGGAGCAGGGACGATATGCTACTTGCTTTCAAGAGCGGGATAAGATCCAGAATCAACACGTGGGATATTAAGCTAAAGGGGCAAAGGGCCTACGTCTTCCACGAGCATGAGGACCAAAATAGTTTCACAGTCTTCTTCCGAGGAAGCTGGCTAGCCTTTGACCCGGGACCTCGATACCCGGAGCCCTTGGCCATTTCCATAACTGAAGCCCACAATAGCATCCTTGTTGATGAACAGGGACAGGAGCGGTGGTATTCTAACGGAAGCATCAGGGACTTTCTTGGCACAAGTTTCTATGGATACGTTTTTGGAGATGCGAGCAAAGCATATCCTGGTTTACTTAAAAAATTTTTTAGACACATTGTCTTCGTAAAACCGTTATACTTCATAGTTTTTGACGAAATCGAATCCGATGACCCAAGAATCTTTACATGGCTTCTCCACAGTCTCGGAGAATTAACCGTAGAGGACAAAATATTCTTCTCAAGGGATGGTCCAAATAGGCTTTTAATAAATTTCCTCCTCCCAAGGAGATTTCGATATGAAATTAAAACTTACCCCGACTATCGTGGCTATCCAGGTGGAGGTCCAAGTCTCCACCCATATCTCAAGTTAAGTTCCGGGGAAAAAGCCTTGAGGACAAATTTCCTAGTCCTTTTGTTCCCTCAAAGACTGCTCTCTTCGAGATGGACTCCCAACCAGCCGGAGACCACTCTTATTCAAAATGAAAACCTGATCGGGGTTAAGGTGTGGCAAGAGAACCATGTAGACATCGTGGTCTTCAACAATAGAGGAAAACCAGCTTTTCTGGAAGAGGGAAACATTAAGTGTGATGGAAATATATGGTTCATACGCATGAAAGAAGGAGAATTGACCGAGTATGTTATTCACAACGGAACCATGCTTGAGTTAGACGGAGAACTTTACTTCAAATCCGACGAGACAGTATCTGCTGCAGTAGAGTATAGCAGTGGACACGTCTTTGGAACCGCCCATCTTAAAAACAATGCAGCTATAAAGATACGTTTCAGTAAAGAGCCTGGAAAGTCCGTATTAGACGGGGAACGGGAAGACCTCCATTATGACGAGAAGAGTAAGATGATCTCTATACGACTCGAGAAGGGTGAACACAGCTTTACTTTTCTCCCATGAACGATTCAGCATCTAGGAGAAATACCCCGCATGAACTGTCTTTAGACCCGGTTTCAAATACCTCTATTGATTAAAGTTTTTATGCCTATCATTGGGAACCGGTTTCCATGATTTTGCCGGTATATTAAGATGATGCATAGTGTACTCTTATTTCGAGTTTTCCGGATTTTCCCCTAGGTATTACTACAGCTTCTTTTTTAGGATCGAATTCCCCCCATTGCTCGTCATTAATCTCCACCCTCCTAATTCTGAAATTGTTAGGAGGACGTAGCCTCAGCAGTATATCTGCTTGCAGACCTTGATCTGGAAGACCCAACTCGCAAAGTATTTTTCCTTCACTCGCGATCCTAGAAACAATCTTATAGCTTATCTTCCCAAAGCTCGTAATAGCGTCCTTGACAATAATCGTTTTTCCTTCTTCAAACCATCTGCGGGGAGCGGCTTTATTAATCCAAATACTGCAACTTTCCCTATCTTCAAACACCAGCATAAGTCTAGTTAAATGCGGCACTACAAGAGTGGCGGGGATGCAATTATCAGCTCTTATCCTCCTGCCCTTTCCATCACCGACTTTGAAATCAACCTGTTCATAGGCAACAAAAGTCCCAGGGTTCTGATGAAAAGCCATGTGACCGTAATAAAGCATTAAAAATTTTTCTATTAGATCATATTTCAAAAACGCCCAGCCATAACCGATAACAGGCCAGTCGTCCAGCCAACCTTCAAACCTAGTTGTACCCGCCAGTTCACCCCCATTTTTCTCTCTGAATCTAATAACAGCCATCGCTTTCTCCGCATCAAGAAATCCAGAGTAAAGAAGATCAGCATACAAATGATAATTAGCATAAGAGGCGTCTTTATCCATAGTCATATTTGACGGTCTTTTACTTCCAACAATTACTGGTAAGAAATACGGCTCAGAAGACTTGTCAAACGTCTTTTCCATAGAATCAAGTATGTCTCGCCTATATTCTTCCGCCTCGCATAAGCACTTGCTACTCATTTCTAGTATCGATTGACCCCGCGTCTCTCTACCAACTTCGGAGAGTACTCTGCCTATCTCAACCAGGCCTTTCCAGCACCAAGTATCGTTGGAATAGTTGTGAATCAGCGGTTTTTGATAATAATCTGCTTCAAGGATTCCTAACATTAGCCCGTAGAAAATTGAGTTACGCGGATACATATTTTTACTTTTCTCTCGCTCTATCATTATATGGTTAATGATTCGTTGAACAGGATCAAACAGTTCCTTTACCCAGACATAGTCCCTCGTTGCCCAGAAACACCTAGCAACCGCGTCTAGCATCTGTCCATATTCATCAGGAGCCGGCCCATAATATCTAAAGGTACCATCTTCTCTTACATAATTAATCAGATAGTATCTTATAATATCTTTTGCTTCTCTCGTCAGGCCCCAGTCGAGGAAACAGTTGACGACTGAAGTTGTCGCGGGAGGAAAAGTATTGTGCATTTCCGCGGCGTAGCTTTTAGAACCATATTTCGGTCTTCTAGGCCACTCCCTACCTTCAAAGTTCTCCATAGCGAGAATGAGCCCTGCTTTATAAGCATCGTTCACTCTTTCTTCGGGAGTAACGACCTCGGTTTTTTCAGAGAAGAACCCGTCCCATTTGAGTTTCAACTCTAAAAGCGATTTGTAAAAGGACTTTCTATCTTGACTTAAAGCTGAAGGAATTCCATGAAAGTAATAATCTTTCTCATCATCCGCCTCATAAACTTTGATTCTTACACTTACGTGAGACTTAAGAGCATCATCCTCATGAGTAAGAATGATTTCTTCCCAACCGATGTTGCGCTCTTCATCAAAATACCCGAGATCGACCGCAGGCAGGTATCCCCCTAATAAACCCATTTTTACCAGAAAAGATTTTTCCTCTTCCGGAGGAGACAAACCTATTGAACGTAATGTCTGCTCATTGAAGCACCCTGGAATAAGACCGTTCCATTCTACTGTAAGGCGATATGGTTCCCCGTTAATTCTCAGATAGTGGTAGGGATACGCGATTGGCGGTAGTAAGTTTACTACCTGTTCATAAGAAGGTTCTCCGAATTCAGCAATTATTTTCTGAGCAAGAACATCATCCTTACTTTCAAAAAGCTTGTCATAGTAACTTTCCGGATAATTGGGAACCTGGTTTACTTGCCGTGAACGAACAATGCCTATTGGTTTTTTTAAACGTGCGACAATCCTATCGATAGATGTAAAAACGAATAAACCATGTTTTTTGAGATTCTGCTCTAAGACAGCTACGGGTTTTCCATTAAGCTCAATTATTTCGTTTAACCTCCATTTTCCAAACACCTTTCCTATTTCTACTGTACTAGTTGATTTAATTCTCGGCATCATTAGCGTCACCCTGTCAGAACTTTCAAAATTTAATGCTACGGGTATATCTTGGTCATCTATTTCTCCTCCCAGAGGTATGCTTGGATAATATTCATCTGGCTCCATATTCGTAGTTCCTACCGGCATACAACCTTCAACAGATTTCCCTTTTTCATCTATTTTAATTTTGCATTCTTAGTTACTTCATGTGCTAGGAGTCAGACTGCTTACGGTAGCGCTCTGAGAAGCCTATGATAAACTTAAGATTGGAATATAGTTGTTTATGGAGACGATGCCATTGTACAGTTAGTTTAGAAGTGCGGGGGGTGGGATTTGAACCCACGAACCCCTTCGGGACGAGGTCCTAAGCCTCGCGCGATTGGCCAGGCTACGCGACCCCCGCGCCTCCCTAATTTTTCCTTCAACCGTAATATAAGGATTTTCAGAACGTGTTTGCGCAAGTTTTAATTGCCTTCAGTGCATCTTTAGGAAGGATGCGAAGCATAGTCTTAAGGAAGGAGACGCTTTACACGCTGGATTCTTACAAGCTGCCCTACAGGGAAAGCTGGCTTAGGCTTACGAGCGCGCATCAAGTGGCTTCTGCAATAAGAAGAATGAGGATTAGGGGGGCTCCCTTAATCGGGGTCGCAGCAGCCTATGGTCTCGCCCTTGAGGCTCTGAAATACAGGGGAAACGACGTTGAGAGGCTGAGAAACAGGATATTGAAGTCCTCGGAGGAGTTGAGGCTTGCTAGGCCGACTGGGAGGAACCTGGGCTGGGCGATAGACAGGTGTCTGCGAGTGGCTGTGGAAGCCGGGACGGTGGAGGACTTGAAGAAGAGGCTTCTCGAGGAAGCGGAGAAGATTGCTGACGAGGATGTTGAGACCAACCTCAGGATTGCTAGGAACGGTTTGGAATTGGTTAGGGATGGCGATAGGATTCTTACGCACTGCAACACGGGTGGCCTAGGTACTGTAGAATATGGCACAGCCCTCGGAGTAATCAGGCTCGCTTGGGAGAAGGGAAGGAGGATTTCAGTCCTAGCTACTGAAACTAGGCCGCTGCTTCAGGGTGCAAGGCTCACCGCTTGGGAGCTTAAGAAATACGGGGTTCCGTTTAAGCTGATCTGCGACTCCATGGCCGGACACGTAATGTCTAGAGGCATGGTTGACAAGGTTCTTGTGGGTGCCGACAGGATTCTTGCAACCGGGCATGTTGCGAACAAGATTGGAACCCTGATGCTGGCAATTCTGGCAAAGCACTACGGCATACCGTTTTACGTTGCAGCACCCTCCTCAACTTTTGACTTTGCGACAAAGCCCGAGAATATTCCGATTGAGGAAAGGGACCCTAAGGAGGTGACTCGCATTTTCAACAGGCTCATTACAGTTAGGGGTGTGGATGCCATGAATCCTGCGTTTGACATTACGCCGCCAAACCTGATCTCAAGTATAGTAACGGAATCGGGAATTATAGAACCGCCCTATGATGAGAACATATCTAGAATGTTGACTCAAAGATAGGAAGGTAAGCAGGCGAGTATAGTATAATGGGTTATTAGACATTAAAACCCTCATGCTGAAAAAGCCTTATATATCAGAGGCGGGTTCTCTGGGTAAGAAATGAAGAACCCTTGGAATTTAACTCTATTCTTTTTGTTTCTACTACTTTCATCTTACGCGGTGGAAACACTTGCACAGCCGGAAGGACTCTCCATTAATGTTAACAGTGAGATAGATATCGCCTATTTTGATTCTAAAGGCGAGGAGAAGTTTAGACTGATAATTGAGAAAAATGGCGGAATAAGCGAGATAAGGATGTCTCAGGTGACATATGCTTCTCCCGCTGAAAGCTTCATCTGGAACAATATTAATGAGGGACAATCAGCCAGCAGTGATGCAACTGCCGAGCCGATCATAGAGAATAAAGGAGACTATATAACTCTGACCTGTTACGGGGCATATAGAAATCACAGTGTTTCCGCGGTCACCGATATAACCGTGTCCAAGATTGGTTTGATAGTAATACGTTCAGCTATAAGAGCTGAGCAGAGTGAACCGACTATTCTTCGAACCGGATGGATAATTCACTTTCCAACGGGGCTACTTGCAGGCGAGAAAGCATATGTTAATATGAGGGAAGGAATAAGAGAAGTTAATTTACCTGTTGTAAACTTCTCTACGGGAGGGTTGTTCGGCGAGGTAGGGGTAGTTTACTGGATGGATTTTAGCAAGACTACTGAGGGAATAACGCTCATAAACATGGCTCCGGATACAGAAACGTATTATGATGCAAACATATACGATGCTAGGGTTGATGGTTATGATATTTTTTCAGCCGAGTTTGAACATACACGTTATGGGATGGGCTCTATGCCGGAGGGAAGCACCAGGGTCTCAAAGGTTGCGTTATACCTGCATGGTCCAGGCGGATACTCTGAAAACCTTGCTATGATAAACCTTGTTTCAGGCTTAGCTGATGCCGAAACCAAAAGTAGAAATGTATTAAAATCCTATCAAAATCCTCAGTCTAAGACGCTTGCATCGCAAGCACTCAACAATGCGATGGCGGGTTTAGAAAAACTCTTCAAAGGAGATATTGAAGGTGCCGAGCATGACTTAGAACAAGTG
>JAGTRH010000118.1 GCA_018396795.1 Candidatus Bathyarchaeota archaeon | reverse complement strand
TAACCTCCCGCATGAGAAGGTATTCGCCCCTAGGCGTTTTTTCAATTAAGCCTAGAGAGCAGAGTTTTTCTAAGTGGTGCGCTGCAACGCTTGGACTTGAGAAACCTAGGGCCCGCTGAATCTCCCTAACACCGACCGGCGAACCCTTAGACCTAAGCATAAATAGGTATACGAGCAACGTCTTGCCCTTTAGATAGGATTCGATCTCAGCCGGAGAAACCTCGCTCATAATGACCGCCGGCCAGAACTTAAATATGGAAGTGGATAAATATAAAAGTGCCACCTATATTGAAGAAATACTTAAAAGTCTATGCTGAAAAGAAGAAAATTGATGGCCGCCGTAACGTAGAGGCATAAAAATTTAACCGCGTAATCCGGTAGCGTACAGATGCTAAGAGGAGCAGTATAAGCCTGTGGAGCCTGGAGGCCGGGTTCAAATCCCGGCGGCGGCCTCCAACAAAAATTTTAAAGAAAGAACATATATAGTTTTATTCATGAAGCGTACTGTCGTTGAGAGATATTTATAATCTCCGCATCGGCATGAGAGCTTCACATTAATCTTCTTGAGCTTTCCGGTTTTATTAAGGCTGATGTTGAGTACACTCGGTGCTTTGCGGAGCATAGTTTTAGCGTAGGCTTGATTTTCCGGCTAGGGTTTACAACTATGTTCAGACTATCTGTTTACTGCGATTTTCAACTCAGTGCTTTATAAAAAATAGAAATGCCGGAATAGTCCTGCAAAATATGAATAACCTTTATATTCTAGGTGATTTGAGACATCTCGGGTGAATATTGTGGCGACTATTCTTATAAAGAATGTTCCGGAGGATCTTCTTAAGGAGCTTAAAAGATTGAAGGTTGAGTTGGGTTGTAGGACTTGGGCTGAGCTACTGGCTAAGATGGTTCGATCAGAAAGAGTGATATTGTTAAGAGAGGATGATTTTAAGAGGATGAGGGATGGTGTACAGAATTTCCTAGGTCTTAGAGGCATTGTTTCTGAGCGATGGAGAGAGGGGCCAAATGCACTTATTGAGTTGAGGGGATCTAGACGCCATAAGAAAGCCTAGCCGCATGTTAACGCTCGACTCAAATGTCCTAATAGCGGCTTTAAAGGAGGATGAAAGGTTCAGTGAGAAATGCATAGAAATAGTTAGTAAGATCCCGGACTATTTTATTCTAGTCGAGCCCAGCATCATATACCAAGAGGTTTGCGGAACACTTGCAAGGAGAGCTGGGATTGAAGTGGCTGATAATGCGAGAAAGTTTCTAGATCAAATTATACATCCAAGGTTACTAATCGACTGTAATAAAAATTTCTGCGTATTAACATATGGTCTCTGTGCCCAATATGATATTTACGCTATAGATGCAATATACCTTAAAGTTGCGCTAGATAACCATGCCGTCCTAGTATCCCTAGACAAAGAGGATTTTATAGATAAGGTGAGACGTAGGGGGCCGCCCATTGAGGCATACCATGTAGCCGAATCCTCATATTAATTTAAAGTTGTCTCTAAAAGGCTTGAACATAAACCCTTTCAATCTTCTCCATCCGATCAGCTCCAAGCTAATCTACACTCATTTTTATATCTAGGGTCAATGAACATAAAAGGCGATTGTGAATCATTACGTCAGTTAGATGAGAAACGAAAAAATAAATATTATTTGGAGGGGAAAATTATGTTCATGCTGGAAGCTGGCGCTTCTAAAATTAAAATCACCCCGCCTTTAGGCGTGCCAATGGATGGTTATTTATCTAGGACGGAGCCTTCTAGAGGAATCCACGATCACATATATGCTAGATGCCTAGTTTTCGGCGACGGAGAAAACTACATGTCGCTTGTCTCATTGGATCTTCTCTATGCAACTAGAGATTTGACGGAGAAAGTGAGAAGAACAGTTTCAAACGCTTTAGGGCTTAAAGAGGATTCCGTAGCTATTATAGCCGTCCATAATCATTCCGGCCCATCGGTTGTAGGCTTCCATTCTACGAAGCAATATCGCTTCTTAGATGACTATTTAGAGATTTTGCCAAACCTCGTCTCTTCAGGATTAATTGAAGCCTTTAGCTCCAGGCGTAAAGTTAGGGTCGGCTTCGGCCGCGGAATAGTAAAGGGATGGACTGTTAATAGGAGGAAGCCGATCATTGGATCTTTAGATGATGAAGTTATAGCCGTTAGGTTTGAGGACCTAAGCGGAATGCTGGTTTCAGCATTAGTTAATTTCACATGCCACGCAGTTGTATTAGGCGCCAATAATTTGCTTATCTCCGGTGATTACCCGGGTTACGTTTCAAGAACCGTTGAGAGAATTGAGGGCGGCACATGCCTCTTCATGAATGGAGCGTTTGGAGATATAAACCCTTTAACGCCAAACACTGATCTTAATAGGGTTTACGAAAGGAATATTGGATGTTTCGAGGATGCGATTCGAATGGGCAGGGTTATAGGCGGTGAAGCCTTAAAGATATTGAACTCTGCGGTCTGCTCGGAAAACATGAAGATATCTTTATCCAGCAGAAAAGCCGCGCTTAAACTTAAGCCTATGCCGACTTTTACCACAGATTATATGGAGGATCTTGAGGCGAAACTTAAGGTTGCTAGTGAGAAGGAAGCCGATGAAATAAGGCTTAAGATTCTAACTGCAAGATTTCTGAGCGCCATACACAATCTCTTTCCATCCGGCGTGGCGGAGGTTAATGTTCAAGGGTTTAGAATTGGCGATCTGATAATTGTTGTGCTTCCAGGGGAACTTTTCGTTGACTTAGGCTTAAGGATAAAGGCGTACTATAAATCTGGGCCCACAATAGTTGTTGGATGCGCCAATGAAGTTTTAGGCTACATACCAACTGAGGAGGCCATGGATGAAGGGGGATATGAGGCGCTTCCCCCAGTATGCTTAGTTGAAAGGGAAGGTGGAAAGATTCTTGTTGAAACTGCTTACGCTGTTATAAATGATCTCTTGGGAAAATAAATAAGATAAAAAGACGCATGCCATGCTATAGGTCCTCAGCGTATACGCAGCAGTGCAGATGCCTCAGAGGGGATAAAACCTTAAACGCTTCAGCGTATCGTACACCCATCTTCTTACCCATGAGTACAGAGTAAGTTTTAAGAAGATTTTCTACCTCCTCGAACCCTCCAGGAGGATACTGACTTTTATGAGATGACACAGCCTTTAGTTTAACGTCCATATAATCCGTTATATCCACGTAAACATTGGGTTTTCTAGTCCAGTAGAAGGCTATAAAGGCTGTAGGATGAGGCCTGAGGCCTCCCCTAACATCACCAGGATTGGCATGAGGGAACAATGCGAAAAATGCCGCTTCAACAGCAAGAGTGCCCGTTGCAACATGATCCGGGTGGGCTTCATAGGTTAACCAAGGATCAACCGTCAGTATAAGGTCCGGTTGAAACTCTCTTATCAAGGTTGCAAGTTTATTCCTAGCCTCAATGGTGACCTTAAGCTCGGAGTCCCTGTAATTCAGCCACATAAGTTTCTTCACACCTAAGATTTCAGCAGCCTCTTTTTGTTCCTCAACTCTCACTGATGCCAGTTTTTCCTGATATAGACTTGGATCTAAATTGCCAATTCTACCATCAGTCATGGTGACATATGCTACTTCGCATCCGCGCTTAGTAAGCTTGGCTATTAACCCGCCGGCGGCGAAATCCGTATCGTCTGGATGAGGCTGCACGCATAAAACCCTCTTTGCAAATTCAAATGCTTTGCCTAAATTAGTTGACTCAACACCGAGAATTGCCCTATACAACTCATCATAACCTAATAATGCCATTTCCTCCTCTTTAAGCCACATTTTTATTAAACCTCCACTTAAATAATAAATATAAAGGAATAAAATTATTGGTAGAAATTAATCTGAGGGAGTTAAATGAGTTCTCCACTAGCGCTTAAAGGGGGAAAGCCATCTAGGGCGAAAGAATGGCCTCAATGGCCAATCTACGATGAAAGGGAGCTTAAAGCAGTTGAGGGGATCATAAAGACCAGATATTGGGGTGGAGGCGTAGGTGTAAGCGGCCCTAAAGAGGCAGAATTTGAAGAGAAATTCTCAAGCAGCCATGGATGCGGATACGGCGTATGTGTAAATAGTGGTACAGCGGCTTTACATGTTGCGCTCTTAGCCGCTGATGTTGGTCCAGGTGATGAGGTTATAGTTCCAGCCTTAACTTTTTGGTCAACTGGCAGCGCAGTGCTTATGGCAGGCGCCACACCTGTCATTGTTGATGTTAATCCGGAAACATATTGCATGGATGCGGATGCTGTTAAGGATGCTGTGACCGATAAAACTAGGGCGGTAATTCCAGTATACAACTATGGTTCATCCCCAGACATGGATAAACTTCTCAAAACATGTAAAGAACACAACTTAGTCATGATAGAGGACTGCGCAAGGGGACACGGCTTTGTATGGAGAGACAAACCCGCTGGTTCAATAGGCGACTTGGGTTGCTTTAGTTTCCAGCAGGGCAAGTTTATGACGGCTGGCGAAGGTGGCATAATAATCACAAATAATAAAACCTATGCGGACAGATGTTACGCCATTAAAGACTGTGGGCGGCTAAGAGAGGGCGGACTGCCCGGGGAGGGCATAGAGCCCTCAACCGTAATTAATTGGTACAATTATAGGATGACTCAGATACAGGCCGCCATACTTCTTGTGCAGCTAGAAAGGTTTTGGGAGCAGGTTAAGGTTAGACAAAACAATCAAGATTACTTAAACAAAAGGCTTAGAGAGATTGAGGGCATAGAGCCAGTTAAGGTGGATGAAAGATTAAGCAGACACCACCCATGGCCCTACTTCTTTAAATACGACCCATCATG